>JAYUPO010000067.1:0-14330 GCA_043760085.1 Burkholderiales bacterium | reverse complement strand
GCGATTGAGTCAACTCCCAAATGGGCAGCAGTGCCGCGCGGCCCGCAGCCAGGGCCTCGGGCTTGAGTGTTTCGCCCGGCCAACGCGCCATGGCCTGTTGCAGGCTGCCATGCTTGGCGGCCAGGAAGCGCGCATAGGCGGCTTCCAGGGTTTCGCGGTGCGGGCCGGTGATGCTGTCCACTGTCCAGAACAGCAGGCTGTCCTCGTTCTGGATCTGCACCACCGCCACGCTGGGGTCGCGACCCAAGGGCACGCCGGTGTGCGGGTTGACGGGCGTGAACAATTGCTTCATCCAACCCTTGTAGGCGCGCTGCAAGTCGGTGTCGAAGAACAACAGCCCCCAGGCTTGCTGCGGCTCGTTCAGGCCCTTGATCCAGCCCGGCGCCAGCGGCGTGGCGCCGGCCCAATACGGCGAAATGACGCTGTAGATGCCTTCCTGGCGCAACGCCGCCACGCTGCGCCAGATGGCATCGCGCTCTTCGGTGTTGATGTCGGCAAACGCCGGCAATGGGCGGGCTTGCGGATTGGGGCTGAGCTGCCGATGCAGCCGTACCAGGTTCACGCCGCGTTTGGCGAGGAAACGCGCGTGGCGTTTCAGGTCGGGTGGCTCTTGTGCGCCCAATGGCTTGCGTTGGAATGGGTGGCGCGCCACCTCGGAGTTCACGGCCCAGAAGCGGATCGGCTGGCCATCGCCGCGCACGAAGCCGCCCTGGGCGGAAGCGCGGATCGGGCCGCTTTGCCCGGCCACGGCTTCGTTCAGGCCGCGCAGGTCGAGCAGGGCCTGGGCGCTGAAGGTGTCGCGTGCGGGCTCGAACGCCCAATGCTGAGGTGGCGCCGCTGCCGCCGTTGCCAGCAGCGCCAGCATGACGGCCGCACAGCTACACTTTGCAGCCCATTGCAAAGGCTGAACGACTGGCCGCCGGTTCCCATGAAAACGCCCAACCCCACCGCGCTGACCTTGCATCAGCAATCCAGGCAGCTTGAAATAGGGTTCGATACTGGCGAGCGATTCTTCATTCCGTTTGAATTGATGCGGGTGTATTCGCCGTCAGCCGAGGTGCAGGGCCATGGGCCCGGGCAGGAAGTGCTGCAAACCGGCAAGCGGGGGGTGAGCATAGACGCCCTGGAGCCGGTGGGTCACTATGCGGTGCAGCCGCGGTTTTCAGATGGCCACGACAGCGGCATTTTTTCATGGGCCCTGTTGTACCAGCTCGGCTCGCAGCACGACGAGCTGTGGGCCCGCTACCTGGCCCGCCTGGAAGCGGCAGGGGCCAACCGCGACGTGCAGTTGGTGGCCGCCACCACCGGCCACGCCTGCGGCAATCATTGATCGCGGCACGACCATGAGCCCGCCGGGCAGCCCCAAGGGCGAATACCGGAGTGCGCAGCACGAAGGTACACCAATGAGCCAGACGCATTTCGGCTTTCGCAGCGTCGCTTCAGGCGACAAGGCCAGCCATGTGCGCCAGGTCTTCGACTCGGTGGCGCAGCGCTACGACCTGATGAACGACGTGATGTCGCTCGGTCTGCACCGCGTGTGGAAGGCCTACACCGTGGCGGTGGCCAATGTGGTGGCCGGCGAGCGCGTGCTGGACATCGCCGCCGGCACGGGCGACCTGACGCGCGAGTTCGCGCGCCGCGCCGGCTCGGGTGGCTTGGTGGTGCACACCGACATCAACGAAGCGATGTTGCGCGTCGGGCGTGATCGCTTGCTCGATGAAGGGCTCGCCCTGCCCACCCTGGCCTGCGACGCCGAGGCGCTGCCCTTCCGCGACGCCAGCTTTGATGTGGTCAGCGTGGCTTTCGGGTTGCGCAACATGACGCACAAGGAGCGCGGCTTGGCAGAAATGGCCCGCGTGCTTAAACCCGGTGGGCGCTTGCTGGTGTTGGAGTTCTCCAAAGTGGCCCCCATGCTGAGCAAGCCCTACGACTGGTATTCCTTCAAAGTATTGCCCGCGCTGGGCCGCTGGGTGGCCGGCGAAGGCGACAGTTACCGCTACCTCGCCGAGTCGATTCGGATGCACCCCGACCGCGAAACGCTCAAAGCCATGATGAAAGTGGCGGGTTTCGGCCACGTTGATGTGCACAGCCTTAGCGCGGGCGTTGTTGCCCTGCACGTTGGGCTGCGTTGCTAGGAGCCGGCCAGGCCTAGGGTTGACCCACCCCGGGCTGGCACGCTCCTAGCACCGATCCGCGAACCTTGCACCCGCCTGCTCAGGCGGGCATGCAGTGCCAATTTCACGGTAGGGTTTGGCAATTGCTTACAGATTCAGAGTCGCGCTCAAGGGCGGGCGGGAGGCTGCCGTTACACTCGCCAGCCTTTGCAAGGGGATCCCGGCTGTAGGAAACACGCCGGGTTGTTGAAATCAGTACACAAGGCCATGCCGGCTTGGGCATGGGGCACGTCTATGACATTGCAGTGCAGTTTGATCGCCCGCCATCCCGTTGTGAGCGCCTGCCTGGTGCTGGCGCTGAGTCTGGGCCTGGCCGCTTGCGGCGCCAAGAAAGAGGACAAGAAGGGCGCTACGCAGTCCGCCGCGCGCGTCAACAAGGAAGAGTTGACCGTGCACCAGATCAACTACGTGCTGGGTCAGCAGCGTGGCCTGAAGCCCGATCAGGCTGAAGCCGCTGGCAAGCAGGTGCTTGAGCGCCTGATCGACCAGGAGTTGGCCCTGCAAAAGGCCTCGGAACAAAAGCTTGATCGCGACCAGCGAGTGCTCACCCAGTTGGAGGCGGCACGCCGCGAAATCATCGCCCGTGCTTACTTCGATAAGGTGGGTGAAGGCGCGCCAAAACCCAGCGCTGAAGAAATCAAGAAGTACTACGATGAAAACCCGGCCTTGTTCAGCCAGCGTCGCGTCTACCAGTTGCAGGAACTGGCCATCGACGCTGAACCCAACCTGGTTCCGGTCTTGCACCAACGCTTGAAAGCCGCCAAAGGCATCAGCGATTTTGTTGAATACCTGAAGACCAACAACATTCAATTCGCAGGGAACCAGGCTGTGCGCGCTGCTGAGCAATTGCCGCTGAATAACCTGGGCACATTCGCCAAGATGAAAGACGGCGAAACCACGTTCACGCAGACCGCCAAAGGCGCGCTCGTGATCTTTCTGGCCGGCTCGCGCAGCCAGCCTGTCGATGCGACTCGGGCGCAACCGGTGATCGAGCAGTTCTTGCACAACGAGCGCAAACGCAAGCTGATCGCCGATGACCTGAAGGGCATTCGCGCCAGCGCAGACATCAAGTATCTGGGCAAGTACGCCGAGGGCGCACCCACGGCGTCACCGCTGGCAGCGGCGCCCACGCCGGCCGAGGTGGCAGCTTCGGCGGCCAAGTCGTTGGACGAATCGGCCATCAAGTCGGGCTTCGGCCTGAAAGATGCGCCGGACACGGGTGCACGGGCCACCGCACCCATCGCTGACCCTGTTGCACCGTCGGCCAGTTCGGTCGACGCGGCCACGTTGCAGCGTGGTCTGGGCCTGAAGAAGTGAACACTCTTTTTTGATGATCGGTACGGCGATGCACAGATTTGTTCGATCAACCTTCGGCGCCTGCGGCGCCTTGCTGCTGGCCACACTCACCCTGCTTGGCCAGGGCGCGGCGCAGGCGCAACAAGGCGCGGCCCAGGTGGCGGCCGTGGCGCCGCAGTACCGCCTGTCGCCCGGGGACTCGATTCGCATCTTCGTGTACCAGAACCCGGATCTGTCGCTGGAACTGCGCATCACCGAATCGGGCCAGATTTCGTTCCCGCTGCTGGGCACCGTCTCGCTGGCCGGGTTGACCATCCCGCAGGCTGAAAAGCGCATCGCCGACGGTCTGCGTGAAGGCAATTTCGTCAACCGCCCGCAGGTGTCGGTGATCGTTCTTCAGGTTCGCGGCAACCAGGTCTCGGTGTTGGGGCAAGTCGGCAAGCCCGGCCGCTACCCGCTTGAGGTGGGCGAAGTGCGCTTGACTGACATCCTGGCCTCAGCCGGCGGCGTTGCCCCGGGCGGGGCCGATTCTGTGGTGGTGGTGGGCACGCGCAGCGGCCAGGCCTATCGCGTCGAGATCGATCTGCCGGGTGTCTTTGCGCCGGGCAAACGCGCCAACGACGTGGTGCTGCGCGACGGCGACGTGATCTGGGTTGACCGCCAGCCCCAGCTCTATTTCTACGGTGTGGTGCAGCGCCCCGGCGCCGTGCGCCTGGAACGCAACATGACCCTGATGCAGGCCTTGGCCTCGGCTGGCGGCGTGAGCCAGCGTGGCACGGAAAAAGGCCTGCGCGTGAATCGGCGCGAAGAAAGCGGCGAAGTGCGTGTCATCGAGCCGAAGATGAACGATCTGCTTAAACCCAATGACGTGGTGTTTGTCCGCGAATCATTGTTCTGAGACCTGTCACCATGAATCTGCGCCAGATTTTGTTGATCCTGCGGCTGCGTTGGTGGCTGGTGCTGGTCATCTTCGCCCTGGTCATGGCCGCCGGCTTTGCCGTGAGCTGGTACATGCCCAAGCGTTACTTTGCCAGCACCTCGGTCATTCTCGACCTGAAAACCGACCCGCTGCTGGCGGCGCTGGCGCCCAGCATCGCCGCGCCGGCCTATGTGGCCACGCAGGCCGAGATCGTGCAAAGCGACCGCTTGTCGGGCCGTGTGGTGCGCATGATGGGCCTGGCACAAAGCCCGGCCGCCGTGGCGCAATGGCGTGAGGAAACCGCCTCGAAGATTCCGCTGGAGACCTACTTCGGGCAACTGATGCAGCGCGGCTTGCAGGTGTTGCCGAGCAAGGGCAGCCAGATCATGACCATCGCCTTCACTGGCACCGACCCCAACTTCGCGGCGGCGGCGGCCAACACCTTTGCCCGGGCTTACATCGACTTCAGCGTCGAGTTGCGGCGCAGCACGTCGCTCGAAAACTCCGACTTCTTCGATGAACAGATCAAGAAGCTGCGCACCGAGCTCGAAGCAGCGCAGGCCAAGGTGGCGGAATTCCAGCAAAGCCGCGGCGTGATCATTTCGGCGGATCGGTTCGATCAGGAAAGTGCGCGCCTGGCCAGCCTGGAGTCGGCCCTGGCCGCCGGGTTGGCCGATCAGGCCTTCACCAGCAGCATCGCCAGGAACACCGGCACCGATTCTCAAGACGTCTCTCAAAGCGTGGCGGTGCAGGGCTTGCGTGCGCAACTGGCCACGGCCGAGACGAGGATGGCCGAGGCCAGCCTGACGCTGGGCGTGAGCCACCCCACGCGGATCCAGCTCGACACTCAAATCAAGGAATTGAAGGATCAGTTGTCGCGCGAAACCCGCCGTGTGGGCAGCACCTCGGTCAGCGTGAACCGGGTGGCATCACAAAAGATCGGTGAGCTGCGTGCCCTGGTCAACGAGCAGAAAAAGACCGTGCTGACCATGCGCGCCGTGCGTGATGAAGGTGCGTTCGTGCTGAAAGACCTCGAAGCCGCGCAGCGCGCGTTCGAGTCGGTCAACCTGCGGCGCAGCCAACTGTCGTTGGAGACCAAGGCCGACCAGGCCGGTGCCCGCGTGCTCAGCCCGGCCACCGCGCCTCTGGAGCCCATCAGCCCGAACATTCCCAAGAACATGATCGCTGCGGCGATCCTGGGCTTGTTGCTCGGTTTGGCCAGCACCGTGGCGCTGGAAAAGCTCGATGGCCGCGTGCGCAGCGAAGAAGACCTGAAGATGGCCGATGGCGTGCCGGTGCTCAGCGTGCTGTCGGCCAAGCGCAGCAGCGGCCCGCTGGTGCGGCGCCTGCCGCCGCCGCGCTCGGCCCCTCAACTCACGATGAACGATGCGGCGGCTTGAACCATGGCCAAGATGAAGTCTGATTTCATTCCAGGTAATGTCGATCGTTCGATCGGCGGCATCCTTGTCGACAACGGCCGCCTGACGCCGGAAGACGCCGAGCGCATCCTGCAATTCCAGAAGGGTGCGGATGTGCGCTTCGGCGACGCCGGCATCCAGCTCGGGCTGCTCACCGCCTCAGACATCCTGTACGCCTTGTCGCTGCAGTTCGAGTACCCATTCCTGAGTGGCCCAGGCCGGCCGGTCAGCGAAGAAGTGACCGTTGCCTACCGGCCCTTCGGTCATGAAGGCGAGCGCCTTCGCGCATTGCGCAGCCAGCTGCAATTGCGCTGGTTCGATGAAAGCGGCAAGCACACCAGCCTGGCAGTGGTGGGGGCCAGCCGGGGCGAAGGGCGCAGCCACCTGGCGGCGAACCTGGCGGTGTCGTTTGCCCAAGCCGGCGAGCGCACGTTGCTGATCGACGCCGACCTGCACAACGCTTCCCAACACAAGTACTTCAAGCTCGACAACGCTGCCGGCCTGTCCAACCTGCTGGTCGGGCAGGTGCAGGAAACGGTGCTCAAGTTCGTGGCCGGCATTCCCGGCCTGGCGGTGCTGCCGTCGGGGCCGTTGCCGCCGAACCCACAAGAGCTGCTGTCGCGCTCGGCGTTGCAACGCATCATCGATCAAAGCACATCCACATTCAGCGTGGTGATCATCGACACACCGGCGCTCGAGTTGGGCATCGACGCTGCCCTGGTGGCCCGCGCCGCGGGTGCCGCGCTGGCCGTGGCGCGCACCAACCTCACCCGCACCAAGGCGTTCAACGAGGCGGTGGACATCGTCACCGATGCCGGCGCACGCGTGGTCGGCTCGGTGCTGGTCGACATTCCGCCCGGCAAGGGCGCGAAGAAGTCCAAGGTCGCGGCGGGCTAGGCCGCTGCGTGCGGTGTCGTCATGGTGGCAGCCCTTCGTCCTGACCCTGGCCGCGGCGTAGCTCAGGCCACGCAACCCGTCCCGCAGCACCTGCCCTGGATCATTGCCGGCCTGGGCCTGGCTGCGCTGTACCTGCCGACCTACTGGAACGCCTGGAACGGCATCTGGCAAACCGATGACATGGGCCACGGCCCCATCATCGTTGCCATCGTGGCCTGGCTGTTCTGGGGCATGCGCGAGCGCCTGCGTGACGCGCCCACAAAGAGCCTGCCGGGCGTGGGTTGGCCTGTGCTGGCGGTCGGCCTGGTGTTCTATGTCTTTGGGCGTGTCTTCAATGCCAGCAGCGTCGAGTTCTTTTCTCAGCTGCTCGTGAGCGTGGCCGTGCTGCTGCTGATCAAGGGTGCGCGCGCCACGGCCGTGGCCTGGTTTGCATTGCTCTACATGATTTTCCTGGTGCCGCTGCCGGGCACCTTTGTCGACGCTGTCACCGGCCCGCTGAAGCACTGGATCTCGGTCATCGTGGTCGATTCGCTCTATGCCCTGGGCTACCCCGTGGCCCGTACCGGCGTGCTCATCACCGTGGGGCAGTACCAGTTGCTGGTGGCCGACGCCTGCTCCGGGCTGCACTCAATGTTTAGCCTGGGTGCGCTGGGCACCTTGTTCATGTACATCATGAAGCGTGACAGCCTGATTCACAACGCCATCATGGTGTTGGCGATCCTGCCCATTGCGTTCCTGTCCAACATCGTGCGGGTCAGCATCCTGGTGCTGGTGACTTACCACCTCGGCGACGAAGCTGGCCAGGGCTTCCTGCATGGCGCTGCCGGGATGCTGCTCATGCTGGTGGCGCTGGTGTTCTTCTTTGTGCTCGATGCCTTGCTGGCCGGCCTGCTGCCTTCAGCGGCCAAGACCAGGCCCGCCAGGTAAGAGTTCGAGACACCGGCCGCCCGAATCAGCCTTGCGCTGCGCAATGGAAAGCACGAAAGACATGGCAACCGTCGAGTCAAACCACCCCGTGCCGCTGCCTGCCCGCGCGCACAAGGCTGACGCCGCGGTGCTGCCGGTGGACATGGAGGCCGGTTTCTCGCTCGACGCCAAGCTGGCGCGGCAAATTGGCGAGACACATGCCGGCACGTACGCCTTTGCCGAGCCGTTCCCGCACATTGTTCTGGACAATTTCCTGCCCGAGAACATCACCCGCATGGCGTTGCACGAGTTCCCGCCGCGCCCGTTGCCTTCGGACCGTGTGTTCGAGATGGGCTATGCGGGCCTGCACAAGCGACAGGTTCTGCCGGAAGAATGCACGCCGCCGGCCCGACAGATGTTTCACTTCTTCAACTCCGCACCGTTCTTGCAGTTTCTTGAAGGCTTGTCTTCCATCCAGGGGTTGATCCCTGACGCCTATTTCAACGGCGGTGGTTTTCATGAGATTTCCCGCGGCGGCCTGCTCGGTGTACACGCTGATTTCAGAATCAACGAAGCCCTGCACCTGCAGCGCAGAATGAACGTCATCGTTTATTTGAACGAAGACTGGAAACCTGAGTTCGGGGGAAACCTGGAACTGTGGGACAGGAAGATGCAAAGGAAGTGCGCGGAGATCGCGCCGATCTTCAACCGCTGCGTGGTGTTCAACACCGATGCCGACACCTACCACGGACACCCCGACCCGCTGACCTGCCCGGAAGGTGTTTTCAGAAGGTCGATGGCCCTGTATTACTACACGGCGTCCAAAGAGATCTACAACGAAACGCCCAATAACTCCACCATCTATCAAGCCCGGCCGGGCGATGCGGCCGCCACGCACCGTGAGGCGTTCGGCCTGCGCTTCGAGCAGCATGTTCGGCAATGGGTGCCACCGGCCCTGCAGCGCTACGTCTTCGGCTTGAAGCGGCGTTTGACGCGATAGGGGTGGCCCGTCTTGCGCCAGGCACATCAATACCATGACGGGCTGTCACCATGACCGACAACCTTAAGCCGCTCGTCGTCGTCTTGACGTTGTCACTGTTGCTGTTCGCCTTGGCCAAGCCCTTGGCGCTGCGGTTCTGCGACAAGACCGTGTTTGAGCGGCGGCGCAATGTGTGGTTGGCACTGACCGTGGTGGCTTTCATCAGCCCGTCGTTCTGGTATTTCGTGTTGTTCGCGGCGCCACTCTACTATTGGTGTGGCAAGCGCGACCCCAACCCGGCAGCCATTTTTCTGGTCATGCTGCATGTCATTCCACCTGTCAATGTTTATATTCCAACTCCTGTCATTAAATATCTCTTTGAGCTGAACAACTTCAGAATTTTGGCGCTGGTGGTGCTATTGCCAATGGTGGTTCAGATGTACTACCGGCCGGGCGGCCTAAATTGGGGCCGGTACAAGATCTTTGATTCGTTTGTATTGGCCTTCGCGGCGATTCAGATCTTGCTGCTATTGCCTTACGAGGCCTTTACCATGTCGATGCGCCGCGCCTTCTTGATGGTGCTCGATTGCGGCTTGATTTACATTGTTTTCAGTCGTCTGGGCGGCGACCTGCGCCGTCTGACCGATGCGCTGGCTGCATTCGTGCTCGGCTGCGCCCTGATGGGCATCATCGGGCTGTTCGAATCCTCTCGCGGGTGGCTGATGTACCCGGGCATTGCGCAGGCCTGGGGAGACGCGAACGAGTTTGCCTGGCTGCTGCGCGGCGACGAACTGCGGGCTCAGGCGGCGTCTGGCCACGCCTTGGCACTTGGGTATCTGCTGGCCATGTCAATCGGCTTCTGGTTGTACTTGAGGAACTATATACGCAGTTCCGCAAAGAGCTATGCCGCCTTGGTTCTATTGGCCGCTGCCTTGTATATCACCATTTCGCGCGCACCCTGGCTGATTGCGGTCATGGTCTACCTCACCTATCAGCTGACCACCGCCAGCAAAGAAAACAAGAACTTATCGCGGTCGCTATTATTTTGCTTCCTGGTTTCGGTTTTTCTGGTGACCCCATGGGGCCAGCCGATCTTGGAAAAACTGCCTTTCATCGGCACGGTGGGCGCTGAAAGCGTTGAGTACCGGCAGGAGCTGTGGAACACATCGATGCTCTTGATCCAGCAAAACCCCTGGTTCGGCAGCCCGTTTGTCATGGGCAAGATGGAGTCGTTGCGTCAGGGCCAGGGCATCATCGACCTGATCAACGTTTTTGCCGCGATGGCGCTGTTTTATGGCGTCGTCGGTTTGACGCTGTTCCTGGCGCCCTTCATGATCGGCATGTTCGGTGCGTACTGGCGCACCCGGCAACTGCTCAAGCTCGACAAGCGGCAGGCCTGGATGGGCGCCGCGCTGGTGGCCACCATGGTGGGCACGGCGTTCATGCTGGGTGCAGGCAGCTTTGGCACGAGTCTGCCGATCATGTACTGGCTGCTGACAGGGCTTGGCGCCGAGTTGACCACGCGCCAATTGCCCCAGGCCGCCGTGGTAACGGGCGCCGTCAGAACCAGCGCCGCGGCAGGGGTTCGGCCCGTCAGAAAGAGCACGGCTTGAGGCCTGCCCAAGCGCGGCCGCACGGGTGCCGCGCCAATCACGTTGCGGGCAGCAGCTTGTGGCGCTCGCTGCCTCGCGCTGCAGCGCCGCCCGCTTGTTGATTCAGCCCCCATCCTTGCCTGCAACGAGCAGATGCTACCTGGCTTGAAGATCAATTTCAGAGGCGAGCTTTTCTCCGCCACCTTCACGTTCGGCGCGATGCTGGTGTTGCGCCTGGGCAGCAGCATCGTCATGTCCAGGCTGCTTTACCCCGAGGCGTATGGGCTGCTGGCCATATTGATGTCCATTGCCTTTGCCCTGGAGATGTTGTCGGACATCGGTGTCACCGGTTTCCTGATTCGGCACGAGCGTGGTGGGGAACAGGCGGTGATCAACACCTTGTGGACGGTGCGCCTGGCGCGCGGAATATTGAATGCTGCACTGCTCTATGCCCTGGCGCCCTGGATTGGACGCATCTACGGCGACCCGCTGGTTGGTGAATGTTTGCAGGTCCTGTCTGTCTTCTTCGTGCTGGGGGGCGTCGAGACGCTCGGTTTCGTGCAGGCCATGCGCAACCAGCGGGCACGGGTGGTGGCCTATATTGAACTGGGTTGCACGGCGGTCACCACGGCTTGCACCATCGTGATGGCTTATTACCTGAGAAACCACTGGGCGATGGTCTTTTCCATATTGCTGCATCGCAGTTTGATGACCGTGTGCAGTTATTTTGTATACCCAGAAAACCGACCGCGATTCGGCATCGACAAAACCATCCTCCGCCCTCTGTTCGACTTTGCAAAAGTCGTCATGCCGGCAAGCATGCTGACCTTGGCGTTCTCTCAGTATGACAAGATCATTTTTCTGAAGCTGTTCGACATCAGGCTAATGGGCCTGTACGGCGTGGCCAACAACCTGTCAGGCACCGTTTCAGGCCTGGCCATCAAAGTCAGCCATACCGTGCTCTATCCGCGGTGCGCGCATTGGAATTTGACGGCGCCTGCACTTTTTACCCAAAAGCTCTATGCCGAAAACAAGAAAATGCTGCTGCCGCTGGTTGTGCTGCCGGCCATGGTGGGCGGTCTGGCCCAACCGATCGTTGACATCATCTATGACCCGCGTTACAGCCAGGCCGGCATGATATTGAAGTGGGCCATGATCAGGGCGTCATTTGAAGCACTGCTTTTCGCCACCTTGAGTATCCTGAATGCCAGGGGTTACATCAAAGGCGAACTGATCTCCAACTTCATTCGCCTGATGGGTGTGGTGGCTTTGACCGGCATTGGATATCACTTCATGGGGCTGGTCGGTTTTTTGGCCGGCGCCGCCATCGAGCCGTTGTTGGCTCTGATTTTCGTCACGCACAGGCGATATCGTCTTGGTTTGTTTAATGTGCGGGCTGACATGTCGATTGTTGGGTTGAGTCTGGTCACATGGAGTATTTTTTCAGGTATCAGTTACGTCATCTGATTCCAGCAAGATTGGTTTCTCTGGCCTTGCCGCCGAACCAGACAATTCTGCTCGCTGTTTTAGATAATTTTCTCCACCATGCACATCGTCTTGGTTTCTCCCGGTTGGCCAATGGGCGTACCGAACGGGATCGTGACCTATGTTCACCATCTGCGCGCGGGGCTGCTGCAACTCGGGCACCGGGTCACTGTGATCGCAGTGAAAGCAGGTGCCGGTCACCGCTCGGCGCAGGTCTACCAAATCGAGCCCGGGTGGGCGACCCGTGTCGAGCAAACGCTTTGCCGCGTGGCGCGCAGACAGGTGGACGCCCTGGACTGGGCGCCCAAGCTGATCATCGACACGCTGCGGCGTGTTCACCGGGCCAACCCCGTGGACATCGTCGAGATGGAAGAAAGCTTCGGCTGGTTTGCGCAGGTGCAGCGGGGCGTGCCCATGCCTGTGGTGGTGAAGCTGCATGGGCCGGTCTTCCTCACGCGCATGGAAGAGGCGGCGCCTTCGCCCGCAGTGCTGGCCTTGATCGAGCGCGAGGCCCACGCCTTACGTCAGGCGCGCTACGTCTTTGCGCCAGCCATGGACACCATCAGCCGCACGTTTGATCGCTTCAATGTGCGTGACCTGCCGCTGACCGTCATCCGCAACCCGGTTGCCGTGCCGATCACCAGCGAGCTGATCTGGAACGCGCGCGACTGCGACCCCAAGCATGTTCTGTTCGTGGGCAGGTTTCACCACATCAAGGGCGGCGATCTGGTGCTGCAAACGTTCAGGCGCATGCTCGATCGTGACCCTGGCTTGCGCTTGAGTTTTGTGGGCCCAAGCAGCGAGCGCATGCAATTCGGCCCGCGATCGTTATCGATCCAGGAGTGCATCCATGATTGGTTCGGCCAGGAGTTCGGCCATGCCGTGAAGGTATGGGGGCCGCTGCCGCAAGCCGACATTCAGGCTTTGCGCTGCAATGCGGCCGTGACCGTGGTGGCTTCGCGTTGGGAAAACCAACCCAACACGGCACTGGAGGCCATGGCGCAGGCCTGCCCGGTGGCGGCAACGTCAGCAGGCGGCGTTCGCGAGGTCATAGACAACGGTCGCACGGGCGTGCTGGCCGCAAGCGCAGATGCGGCGAAGCTCAGCGAAGCCATCTTTGTGCTGCTTGATGATCTGGCCGCTGCAGGTGCGATGGGTGCGGCCGCCCGGGCTTACGTGCAAGAGGCGCACGACCCGGCGAAGGTCGCGCAACAGACGGTCGAGCTGTACCGCAGCGTATTGACAATGCACGCTGCGCCGTTCCGATCGTGATCTTTACAGCTGCATTTCGCAGGGCTGAATAGATACATGATTATGATGAAATCGCTTATTGGAAGGTGATCGAAAGATCACATCAGTGGTTTCTTCCAAGCAAGAATCAGGCAATTTGTTAGCAGTTCATCATCTCTGTACTCTGCCAATTCACCAACTAGCCTTACTTTCTTCAAATCATTCTTAAGATCCGATTCTTCAACTGCGAAAAGATACTGAATTGAACACCCAGGTAATTTTTCTGCCGCTATTTCTAACCAATCGTCAAGTTTAAGTCTATTAATAAAACAGTTTCCAGCCGATAAATGTAGCGTTGACGCGCGCAGGTGACACCAGCTTGGAAAATCCGGGTGCGGAACCTGAAATGATCTTGGGTCGTGGGCGCCCGAGTCACTTGTATAGATATGAACAACGTGAAAGAAAACGCCTCCAGGTTTTGTTAAGCGAATCATCTCCATTATTATTCGACGTGGATCTGGAATATGCTCTAACACGGAGAACGAAATAGTGACATCGAATGACAAATCAGCCAATCCTGTATCGGCAGCGTCGCGCCGCAGGAAATTTATATTCGCGCGTCTGGCTGCAGGATGGAGTTTTTCGTACGCGCGCTTAAAAGCCCGATTTGAGCCCAGAACTTTTCTTCCAGCGGTCTTTATGAAGCGAACCGATCCGTTATTTATCCAGAGCTTGAACCAACCAGCGATTCCGCGCACTTCAATGTCGTCCAAATCGATGGCTGTCAATCGGTTACTTGAACCGAAGAATAGAGCCTGTTTGAATCGTTGACCTGGCCCGATCTCTAATATGTCTTTATTGACCAGAGGGGTGCCCAGTAAATTTTCAATTGTCAATCCAGCATGCTTCAAGTCGGAAAGTAGATTTTTTATTTCCAGCTCAGTAGAATTTTTATCTAGCTTATACAACAGCCATAGCTCAAGAAATCTTCGCTTGATCCCCATCGCACTCGAAACGTAAGATTTCATATGTCCTGATTGGTAACAAGTCTCAGCATGGTTCACTTGGTGAGCCAGTGCCTGTATAGGCTGACGCATCCCTTTGCTCGGTGATGCACCATGGGCATGAATCCGATCCAGTTCCAGCGCCCATGTCTTTGCCCGAGTTTCAGCGCAGCTTCGGCTCGGTTGCGCAGTGCGCCGCGATTATGCGTGCGGCGCGCTGCCGCAACGGGTTTCGGTGCCCGCGCGGCGGCAATGCGGAGCACTGCCGGCTGGTCTCAATGGCGCTTGTTCCAGCAGGTAGATCGCCAGGAATTCTGATCGGCAGGGGCGTCTAGCCCGAACTTTGGCACCCCGATCCGGCCGTAGCCCAGCGTTCATGCGGGTTTCGGTCTTTTTCTTGCGTTGATTTGTACCCATGTAATATCGCAAC
>JAYUPO010000066.1:0-5122 GCA_043760085.1 Burkholderiales bacterium | reverse complement strand
TTCCTTGAGCGTTGCCGTCAGTACTGAATCAGTACCGCGACTTAGAACTGCAGGCCGGCTTCACGCGCGGCATCGGCCAGCGCCTTGACGCGGCCGTGATACTTGAAGCCCGAGCGGTCGAAGGCCACCTTCTCCACACCGGCGGCCTTGGCCTTCTCGGCGATGCGCTTGCCGATCAAGCCGGCCGCAGCCACATTGCCGCCCTTGCCTTCGCCACCGAGCAGCGTGCGCACTTCTTTCTCGGCAGTGGACGCCGAAGCCAGGATGCGCGTGCCGTCGTCGGAGACGATGGCGGCGTACACATGCTGGTTGGAGCGGTGCACCATCAAGCGCGCCGCACCCTGCTGCGCAATGCGCGCGCGGGTTTGGCGCGAGCGGCGCAGACGTTGTTCTTGCTTGTTCACCATGGTGCCGCTCCTTACTTCTTCTTCGTCTCTTTGAGAACCACGCGCTCATCTGAGTAACGGATGCCTTTGCCTTTGTAGGGCTCTGGCGGCCGGATGGCGCGCACTTCGGCGGCGATCTGACCCACCATCTGGCGGTCAGCGCCCTTGATCAGGATCTCGGTCTGCGTCGGCGTTTCGCACTTCACGCCCAATGGCATGTCTTTCACCACCGGGTGCGAGAAGCCGATTTGCAGATTCAGCTTCTGCCCCTGCGCCTGGGCCCGAAAGCCCACGCCCACCAAGTTGAGCTTGCGCTCGAACCCCTTGGTGACGCCGCTGACCATGTTGGCCACCAGCGCACGCAGGGTGCCGCTCATGGCATCGGCCGCCGCGCTGTCATTGGCCGGGGTGAAGGTCACCTTGCCGGCATCGTTCTTGACTTGCACCAGTTCGTTGGCGGCCCGCACCAACGTGCCATTGGCACCCTTGACGGTGATTTGTTCGGCCGTGATCGCGACGTCCACACCTTGCGGGACGGCGATCGGCATCTTTCCTACGCGTGACATCTCAGCGCTCCTTGCCTTAGGCCACGTAACACAGCACTTCGCCGCCGACGCCGGTCTGGCGCGCCTTGCGATCGGTCATCACGCCCTTGGGCGTGGTGACGATGGCCACGCCCAGGCCGTTCATCACCTGCGGAATGGCGCCACAACTCTTGTAGACACGCAGGCCCGGGCGGCTGACGCGCTCAATGCGCTCGATCACCGGGCGGCCGGCGTAGTACTTCAGGGCGATTTCGAGATCGGCTTTGCCGCCTTCACTCTTCACCTTGTAGCCGTCGATGTAGCCTTCATCCTGCAGCACCTTGGCGATGGCCACCTTCACTTTCGAAGCGGGCATCGTCACGGTCGCCTTCTCAACGCTTTGGGCGTTGCGGATGCGGGTCAGCATGTCGGCAATCGGGTCACTCATGCTCATTGCAATAACTCCTTGTGCCGATTACCAGCTGGCTTTGATCATGCCCGGGATGTCACCCTTGAAGGCCAGATCACGAATCTTGCTGCGTGCCAGCCCGAACTTGCGGAACGTGCCACGCGGCCGCCCGGTGAGTTCGCAGCGGTTGCGCAGGCGTGTGGGGTTGGCATTGCGCGGCAGCTTTTGCAACTCCAGGCGAGCCAGGTAACGCTGCTCGTCGGAGTTCTTCGCGCTGTCGGCCACGCCGCGCAGTTCGGCGTACTTCTTGGCGTACTTGGCCACCAGCTTTTCACGCTTGGCCTGACGCTCGATGAGAGAGACTTTCGCCATGGGGCAACCTCAGTTCTTGAACGGGAAGCGGAACGCGGCGAGCAGTGCCCTGCACTCTTCGTCGGTCTTCGCGCTGGTGGTGATGCTGATGTTCAGGCCACGAATGGCATCGACCTTGTCGTATTCAATCTCGGGGAAGATGATCTGTTCCTTAACGCCGGTGTTGTAGTTGCCGCGGCCATCAAACGCCCGGCTCGACACACCGCGGAAGTCGCGCACGCGCGGCAGGGCGATGGTGACGAAGCGGTCGAGGAACTCGAACATGCGCACGCCACGCAGCGTGACCATGCAGCCGATGGGCACGCCGTCACGAATCTTGAAGCCGGCAATGGCCTTCTTGCTCTTGGTGACCACGGGCTTCTGGCCGGCGATCTTGGTCAGGTCGCCCACGGCGTGATCCATGACCTTCTTGTCGGCCACCGCTTCGCTCACGCCCATGTTCAGCGTGATCTTGGTGAAGCGCGGCACTTGCATCACCGAGGTGAAGCCGAACTTGGCCATCAGGTCGGGGACGACCTTCTGGTTGTAGAAGGTTTGCAACCGGGCGGCAGGAGCCGGGCCAGCGGGTTGGGTTGCGGTTGGCGCAGTTGCCGGCACGGCGACCTTGGCTGCGGCTTTTGCGGCGGCCTTGGTTGCGGCCTTTGTTGGGGTTTCAGCCATGGCGGTTCCTTAAGCCTTGATCTCGGCGCCGCTGGACTTGTAGACGCGCACTTTCTTGCCGTCTGCCAGAAGCTTGATGCCCACGCGGTCGGCCTTGGCCGTTGCAGGGTTGAAGATCGCCAGGTTGGACTGGTGGATGGGCATGGTCTTGTCGATCACGCCACCCGTGTTGCCCTTCATGGGGTTGGGCTTGACATGCTTCTTGACCATGTTCACGCCATCGACAACAACCCGGTCGTCATCGACGCGCAAGCTGACGGTGCCGCGCTTGCCCTTGTCACGACCGGTCAACACGATGACCTGGTCGCCTTTACGAATCTTGTTCATGATTCCTGAGTCCTGATTCTTGGGGCGCGCTTTACAGCACTTCGGGCGCCAGCGAAACGATCTTCATGAAACGCTCGGTGCGCAATTCGCGCGTCACCGGCCCGAAGATGCGGGTGCCGATGGGTTCGAGCTTCGCGTTGAGCAAGACCGCGGCATTGCCATCGAACTTGATCAGCGAGCCGTCAGACCGGCGCACGCCCTTGGCGGTGCGAACCACCACGGCGCTGTAGATCTCGCCCTTCTTGACACGGCCACGCGGCGCGGCTTCCTTGATGGAAACCTTGATGACGTCACCGATGCCGGCATAGCGGCGCTTGGAGCCGCCCAATACCTTGATGCACTGGACGGACTTCGCCCCGGTGTTGTCGGCGACGTCGAGTCGCGATTGCATTTGGATCATTGGTATCCCCAACTTCTCCCGCTTGCGCGGTGCCGCGGTGCGGCGCCGGTGAAGCGGTCAGTCTTGGGCCCGTGGTCTGGCGGCAAGCCGCCAGCGTGGTTGGGCTGGAACCGGCAACCTGTGGCTGTTGGGCGCTGTCTGCACGTGATCGACACGTGGCCTCAGAACCCATGCCCACAAGCGGCCGGGAAAGCTTTTGATTATCTTCTGCGCAACGAAAGCCTGTCAAGCTTTCGTTGCGTTGGTCACAAACCCTGTGCCTGCTTGAGCATGGTGTCAGCGTCGCTGACTTCGAACTTGCCCGACGCTTCTATGTTCAGTGACTTGACCACACCGTCGACCACCAGCATCGAGAAGCGATTGGCACGCAAGCCCATGCCGCGCGCGGCAAGATCCAGTGTCAAGCCCGTGGCTTTGGCGAAGTCGGCGCTGCCGTCGGCCATCATGCGCACCTTGCCGCCGGCCTTTTGGTCGCGGCCCCAGGCGCCCATGACGAAGGCGTCGTTGACGGCAACACACCAGATCTCGTCAACACCGGCGGCCTTCAATGCAGCAGCTTTTTCAACATAACCCGGCATGTGCTTGGCCGAGCAGGTGGGTGTGTAGGCGCCAGGCAAACCGAACAGGGCGATTTTCTTGCCTGCGGTGGCCTTGCCGAGCTCAAAGCTGTTGGGGCCGATGCTGCAGCCGTTGCCTTCGACTTCAACGAATTCTTGCAGGCTGCCTGCGGGCAACTTGTCTCCGACCTTGATCATGAGCACTCCTCTTTATGTCGATGGGTCAGGTCAGGCCGGCCTTCTTCACCAAGCGCGTGACGACCCAATTCTTGGTCTTGGAAATCGGCCGACTCTCGGCGATCTCGACCACATCACCAGACTTGTATTCGCCCTTTTCGTCATGCGCGTGGTACTTGCGCGAACGGGCAACGATCTTGCCGTACAGCTCGTGGGTAATGCGGCGTTCAACCAGCACCGTGACGGTCTTTTCGCGCTTGTCGCTGACGATCACGCCCACCAGGCTGCGGGTGTTTTTCTCGACGGGCTTCGCGGCGGTCGCAGTGGTCACGGCGGTTTCGGTCTGGCTCATTTGGCCGCCTCCTTCTTCTTCTGGTTGAGCACGGTTTTGACGCGCGCAATGTCGCGCCGCGTCTTGCCCAGCGTGGTGTGGTTGGTCAGCTGTTGGGTCGCCTTTTGCATGCGCAGGCCGAAGTGGGCCTTGAGCAGGTCGGAGACTTCTTTCTCCAGCGCGGCCACGTCCTTGGTACGCAGTTCAGTTGCTTTCATGCATTTCTCTCCTGGCTGCCGTTCAAGCGCCGATCATGCGCGAGACGAAGGTGCAGCGCAGCGGCAGCTTGGCTGCGGCCAAGGTGAACGCCTCGCGCGCCAGCGCTTCGGGCACGCCGTTGATTTCGTACAGCACCTTGCCGGGCTGGATTTCAGCCACGTAATACTCGGGGTTGCCCTTGCCGTTGCCCATGCGTACTTCTGCCGGCTTTTGCGAAATGGGCTTGTCCGGGAAAATGCGGATGAAGATGCGCCCGCCGCGCTTGATGTGGCGCGAAATGGCGCGACGCGCAGCTTCGATCTGGCGCGCCGTGAGGCGGCCGCGTTCAGTGGCCTTGAGGCCGTACTCGCCGAACGAAACTTTCGCGCCACGAGTGGCAACACCGGTGTTGCGGCCCTTCTGTTCTTTGCGGAACTTGCGACGTGCGGGTTGCAGCATCGTTATTCTCCTTTTGTCTCGCCACCGGCGGCGGGCGCCTTGCGCACGCGCTTGACCGCGCCGGTCTTCGGGCCATCGGCTGCCGGGCTGGCGGGAGCACGCTCGGGGCCCGCTGCCGGGCGTGGCGAACGGTCGCTGGCGGGGCGCCGGAATCCGGACATGCGTCATCGCATTCCTTGTTGGGCCGCGGTCAGAAGGCTCCGCCTTCTCGACCCGACGCGGCCTGGCGCTTCGCGCAGGCTGAAGCGCTCTCCGGCCCGAGGCCGGAAAGTGTGGGGAGGTGGCGGAGCGCGGGCGGCTGGCCCGGAACCGTATGATGGCC
>JAYUPO010000065.1:0-2111 GCA_043760085.1 Burkholderiales bacterium | reverse complement strand
CTGCCCGGGCCGGATGGCCGCGGCCAGCGCTTCGGGCACCGCGGCTTCGAGCCACACCGTGCCCAGGCCGTTGATGCGCGCCAGCGTCATGCCCGGGGCCACCGTCATGCCGGCGCGCACCAGCAGCTCGGTGATCACGCCGCCCCCCGGTGTGGTGATGGTCTGCACCGCCACCGGCTGGCCGCTTTGTTCCATGCGTTCGATCAACCCAGCAGGCATGCCCAGCAAGGCCAGGCGCTGGCGCGCGGCCTGCGCCAGCGCCGCCTCGCCCGTGGCCTTCACGGCCAGGTATTCCTGCTGCGCGCCCAGCCACTCGGGGTTCAACACATCGGCCAGCGGCGCCCCGGCGGCCACCACATCACCCGGCGCGCGCGCATACACGCGCTCGACGAAGCCGGCGGTGCGCGCCTGCACGATGCTCACATCGCGCTCATTCAACTGCACGCTGCCCACGGCTTCGAGCGCGGCGCCGATGCGGCGCTTTTCAACCGTTGCCAGGCGCAGGCCCAGGGCCTGCTGCGCCCGCGTGGACACGCTCAGGGTGGACGCCCCGGCGCCTTCGGCCTCGCCGTCTTCGGCATAGCGCGGCACCAGTTGCATGTCCATGAACGGTGACTTGCCGGGCTGGCTGAACTTCTGCGTCGGCACCATCGGGTCGTACCAATACAGCACCCTGCGTGCACCGGGTGCCGACGCCGCGCCCGCAGCGCTTGTTGCTGCGGCGCCGGCTGCTTCAGTGGGCGGTGCGGCGCCGCGCCAGGTGGCCACGCCCCAGCCCAGGGCCACCCCCAACACCAGCAAGACCACAGGCCAGATGATTCGTTGCGCAGTCGTCGGCATACCTTCTGGCTGCGCCTTCCTGTCTTCGCCCATGAGGCGGCTTGGCGTGCTCATTTCATTCCTCCGCAAACAGGGTGGTGAGGCGCACGCGCAGCGCGGCGCGCTGGGCGTCAAGGTCGATCAGGCGCAGCCGCGTTTCCACCGCTTCGCGCCGTGCCGCCAGCACCGCGGCCAGGTCACCGCGGCCGGCCTGGTAGCTGGCCAGGGCCAGCGCCACACGCTCGGCCGCCAGCGGCTGGCCGCTGCGTTCAAGCCGTTCGCGCTGGCTGCTCAAGGCTTGCAGCTCGGCCAGTTGGTTGTCGATTTCTTCGCCGTGGCGGCGGATGGTCTCAGTGCGCTCGGCCTCGATGCGCTGCACGTCGTGCAGCCGGGCCGCGAGCTGCGGTTGCTGGCGCTGGCCTTTCTGCCAGGGCAGATCGAAGCTGAACTGAAACGACACCATGTCGCCGTACCGCGCGCCACGGCGGCTGTAGGCCACCTCCCAAGCCCAGTCACCCCGCTGCTCGGCCTGGGCCTCGCCCACATCGGCCTGCGCCAGCGCCTGCAGCGCGGCATACGGCGCCACCTCGACGTGGCGGTGCAGGCCGGCGCGCACGGCATCGGCTTGCACGCTCGGCGCCGGCGGCTCGCCTTGCAGCGCTTCATCAGCCCGCACGCCGACCCAGCGGCGCAGCGCCGCGCGCACCTTGGCCACATCGCGCTGGGCGTCGTCGCGCCGGTCGGCCAGCGCCAGCGCTTCCTGCCGCGCCATGGTGTGCTCCGCCGGCAGCGCGCGGCCAGCGGCGATGCGCGCATCCAGCGTGTCTTGCACGATGCGGTTTTCGCGCTCCAGCTCGGCCAGTTGCGCCACGCGCCGTTCGGCGTAGAACACGCCCAGCCAGGCCAATGCGGCGTCGCGCCGCACCGCCAGTTGCGCCACGGCCAGCAAGGCTCGTTCACGCTCCACGCGCGCCTGCGCGCCGGACGCGCGGGCCTCGCGTTTGGCCAGGTTGGGCACCTCTTGCATCAGGGCGATGCGTTGCATGGTCATGAAGTCGCGCGTCAAGCTGTAGCGGTCGGCGCCGCCGATCGGGAAGTTCTCGATGCCCACGTTCAAGCGCGGGTCGGGCAACGCCGCCGCGGCCGGCTGCGCCGCCTGCGCGCCGGCCAGGGCGCTGTGCTGCGCCCGCAGCGCAGGCGCTTGCTCGCGCGCCAGGCGCGTGGCCTCATCGAAGCTCAGGCCGGCGCTGGCCCACGCGGGCAGGCACAGGGCCGCAAGCGCGATGCACTTG
>JAYUPO010000064.1:0-5135 GCA_043760085.1 Burkholderiales bacterium | reverse complement strand
GCTTCGACGAGTTCCACGTTGCCGACGTCACCGACGCGATGATCCTGCACCGGCTGCTGGATGCGCTGTTCGCCAACCGTGTCTCGATCGTCACCACCAGCAACTTCCACCCCGACGGGCTCTACCCCCACGGCCTGCACCGCGACCGCATCCTGCCGGCCATCGCCTTGCTGAAAGACCACCTCGAAATCATCAACGTCGATGGCGGCCAGGACTATCGCCAGAACACGCTGTCGCACATCAAGACCTATCACACGCCCCTGGGCGCGGCGGCCGATGCGCAGATGCAAGCCGCCTTTGAGGAACTGGCCGAGGCGCGCGACGAAGACCCGCTGCTGCACATCGAGCACCGCGAGTTGCACTCACGGCGCCGCGCCGGCGGCGTGGTGTGGTTCGATTTCAGCCAACTGTGCGGCGGCCCGCGCTCGCAGAATGACTACCTGGAACTGGCCACGCAGTTCCACACCGTGCTGCTTTCCGGCGTGCCGCAGATGAGTGTGCGCCACGCCAGCGAGGCGCGCCGCTTCACCTGGCTGGTGGATGTGCTGTACGACCGGCGCGTCAAGCTGATCTTGAGCGCCGAGGTCGGGCCACAGGACCTTTACCCTGAAGGCCCGTTGTCGCATGAGTTCCCGCGCACGGCGTCGCGCCTGCGTGAAATGCGATCCAGCGCTTACCTGGCTATGCAACGGCGCGAGGTGGATACGGGCTTGACCTGACCGCTTGCGCCGCGGCCCCGGCCGCCCGGCGCGGGCGGGTCAGCGCAGCGCGTCGATGCGCACCAACGCCAGCGACAGGTTGTCGCCGCCGCCGCGGGCGCGTTGGCGCGCCTTGTTGATCAGCATCTCGCTGGCCTCGCGCGGCGGCAGGGCCTCGACGATGGCGCCGATTTCCTTGGGCGTGAAGTAATGCCACAGGCCGTCACTGCAGGCCATCACCGTGTCGCCATGTTCAAGCTGCGCGGCCATCAAGGTCACCGGCGGATCCTGATGCGTGCCCAGGCAGCCGGTGAGCAGGTTGCTCTGCGGGTGCGTGTTGGCCTCTTCCTCGTTGAGCTTGCCTTCATTGATGAGGCGCTGCACGTAGGAGTGGTCGGTGGTGCGGGCGAGCATCTGCGCGCCGCGGTAGTGGTACACGCGCGAGTCGCCGGCATGCACCACCTGGCAGCTCAGGTCGGGGTTGATCAGAAAGGCGGCCAGCGTGCTGTGGGGTTCTTCTTCCGCGGTGATGGCGGTCAGCTTGATCATGAGGTGCGATTCGGTCACCAGCAGGCGCAGGATCTGCGCGGCTTCGTCGCTGGCCGGCACATAGCGCTCGAACAGTTGCTGCGCCGTGAGCATCACCTGGTCGGCCGCCTTGCGCCCGCCGCTCTTGCCGCCCATGCCGTCGGCCACCACGCCCAGCGCGCAGCCGGGCACGCGCTCGTGCATGAGGACGCAAACCTGGTCTTGCTGGTAGGCTCGGTCACCGCGGTGAATGCCGGTCGCAGCAGACAGGCGAAAGGCTTGAGCGGGGGTGGCCATGGTGAGCGAATATAAACTGCGGCCCCTGCTCTGAAGGGCTGAATGGATGGAAGATAACCTGCATTTACCGCATCGGCGTTTGATCGAGTTGCGCATGGAACATGCCGACCTGGACGACCTCATCGACCGCCACGAAATCCGCACCCCCGCTGACGACCTGACCCTGCGCCGCCTGAAGAAGCGCCGCCTGGGCCTGCGTGACGAAATCTCCCGCCTCGAGGACAGCCTGGAGCCGCCCGAGCCGGCCTGAAATCACGCCTTGACCATCATCCGACCATCACCTTGCCGCCATTGCCAGTGAGCGACGACACCGCCCTACTGGCCCAAGAGGTGGCCGCCGCCTTCGCAGCCGACGGTGCCCTGGCCCGCAACGACGAGCACCTCACCCAGCGCGCCGTGCAGCAGCGCATGGCGCAGGCCGTGGCCCAGGTGTTGGGCGAGCGCAGTGCACTGGTGGTCGAAGCCGGCACCGGCGTGGGCAAAACTTTCGCGTACCTGGTGCCCCTGTTGTTGAGCGGGCAGCGCGCGTTGGTCAGCACCGCCACCAAGGGCCTGCAGGATCAACTTTTTCTGCGCGACCTGCCGCATCTGCGCCGGGCCTTGGGGCTGAACCTCACGCTGGCACTGCTCAAGGGCCGGGCCAGTTACCTGTGCATTCTGCGGTTAAGGCGGGCACGCGAAAGCGCGGAACTGCCTGACCGCTTTTCGGTGCGCACGCTGGCCCGCGTGGAAAGCTGGGCGCACGCCACGCGCACGGGCGACCTGGCCGAGATCGAAGGCCTGGACGACCGCTCGCCTGTGATCCCGCTGGTCACGTCCACGCGCGACAACTGCCTGGGCTCGGAATGCCCCGACTACAAGGCCTGCCATGTGGTGCAGGCGCGGCGCGAGGCCATGGCGGCCGACGTGGTGGTGGTCAACCATCACCTGTTCTTTGCGGACCTGGCCCTGCGCGACAGCGGCGTGGCCGAGCTGCTGCCCACAGTGGACGCGGTGATCTTCGACGAAGCGCATCAACTGGTGGAAACCGGCGTGCAGTTCCTGGGCCAAACCCTGGGCACGGCGCAGGTGCTGGAACTGGCGCGCGACGCGCAGGCCGCAGGCCTGGCCCATGCCCGTGGCCTGCGCCCGTGGGCCGAGCTGTGCGGCACATTGCAGTTGGCCGCGCGCGAGCTGCGCCTGGCCTGCGCCGGCGAGCGGCGCGAGGTGCAGGGCATCGTAAAAATACGCTGGCCGATGCACGACGCGCTGGAGCAGGTGATGCTGGCCATCGACACCCTGGCCGCCGCCGCGCACGCGCTGGCCGCCGCGCTGGGCGATGTGGCCGAGGCCGCGCCCGACTTCCCCAAGCTCGCCCAACGCGCGGCGCAAGTGCAGGCCCTGGGCGAGGCCTTCCAGCAAGAGCTCGCGCCGGGGCGCGTGCGCTGGGTCGACCTGTCGCCCCAGCAGGCGCGGCTGGTGGAGTCGCCGCTGGATATTGCCGAGATGCTTTCCGAGCAACTGCGCGCCGCCTCACGGGCCTGGGTCTTCACCTCGGCCACTTTGGGTGACGATGACAAGCTGAGCTGGTTCACGCGCAGCACCGGCCTGGGCGATGCGCGCACCTTGCGCCTGGGCAGCCCGTTCGACTATGCCCACCACGCCCGGCTGTGGGTGCCGGCGCAGATGCCGCTGCCCAATCATCCCCAGCACCCTGGGGCGGTGGGCGCCCTGGCCGCGCGCCTGGCTCACGTGCTGGGCGGGCGCACGTTCGTGCTCACCACCACGCTGCGCGCGTTGCCGTTGATCGCCGAAGGCCTGCGCCAGCACCTGCTTGAACGCGGCAGCGCGATCGAGCTGCTGGTGCAGGGCAGCCAGCCGCGGCGCGCCTTGCTGCAGCGCTTTCGCAGCAACCCGGCCAGCGTGCTGGTGGGTTCACAGAGTTTCTGGGAAGGCATTGACGTGCCCGGCGACGCGCTGCAGTGCGTGCTGATCGACAAGCTGCCGTTTCCGCCGCCCAACGACCCGTTGGTCGAAGCCCGTGTGCGCCAGATCCGCCTGCGCGGCGCCAGCCCGTTCGATGAGTATTTCGTGGCCGAAGCCGCGGTGTCGCTCAAGCAGGGCGCCGGCCGGTTGATCCGCAGCGAAACCGACCGTGGGCTGTTGGTGATCTGCGATCCGCGCCTGCGCCAGATGGGCTACGGCCGCCGCTTGATTGCGGCGTTACCGCCGATGACGCCGTTGTCTGATGAGGATGATGCGTTGGCCTGGCTGGCGGAACTGGCCCGCGCGCACTGAGCGACACACTGAGCGGCACATTGAGCGGGCCGCTGCGGGCCCGCGCCTACCAGGGGCGCCACCAGGGCCGGTCGCCGCCACTGGTGCTGCCTTCGCCGTCGAGGCTGAAGCGGCTGTTGGGGAAGTTCTTGTCCAGCACGCGGCGCGTGTCGTCGCGCAGTGTTTCCAGGCCCAGGCGGTCGTAGCTGCGCACCATGATGTGCAGCGCCTCCTGCACCGAAGGCGAACGTTCGAATTCACTCAACACCTGTTGCGCCCGGTTAGCCGCCGCCACGAAGGCGCCCCGCCGGTAGTAGTAGCGCGCCACATGGATTTCGTACTCGGCCAGCGAGTTGACGATGTAGTCCATGCGCACCTTGGCATCGCTGGCATAGCGCGACTCGGGAAACTGCTCAATCAGTTGCTTGAAGGCCTGATAGGCGTCGCGCGAGGCGCGCTGGTCGCGCTCGGCCAGCGCTTGCCCGGCCAGGCTGCCCATGAAGCCGAGGTTGTCGTTGAAGTTGACCAGGCCGCGCAGGTACAGCGCGTAGTCCAGGCCGGGGCTGTAGGGGTTGAGCTTGATGAAGCGGTCGAGCGTGGCCAGGGCCAGCACCTTTTCGTTGCTTCGCCACTGTGAGTAGGCCAGGTCGAGCTGCGCCTGCTGAGCCAGGATGCTGCCGCCGGCACGGGCCTCCACCTTCTCAAGCGTCTTCGCGGCGCGATCCCACGCGCCGCTGTTCATGTCGTCCTTGGCCTCTGCATACAATTTCTCGGCGCCCTGGTTGGAAAAATCCTCCTTCGGGGTCGAGCCGCATCCGGCCAAAAACAGTGACAAAACCAGCGCCAACACCAGCGCTGCCCAACCGGCGCCAACGCGCCAACTTCCAAATGCAGTCATGAACAATGCCGGGCCGGCCAAGCCGGTGGCGCCAGGGGTTGAGAAGGGCGCCGATTATAGGGAGACGCTGTTTGACGACGCCCAGGCCGAACCGGCCGAAGCTGCCTTTGAATGGCGCCAAGGCGAAGTCGGCCTGGCGCAGCATGGCCAGCGTCTGGACAAGGTGCTGGTGGCCCTGGCGCCGGAGTTTTCACGCAACCACCTGCAAGGCCTGATCGAGCGCGGCCATGTGTTGCTTGACGGCGCGCCGGCCGACAGTGCCTCGCGCAAGCTGCGCGCCGGCCAGGCGTTGCGGCTGCAACTCGTGCCCACCGAAGAGAGCCTGGCCTTCCGGCCCGAGGCCATCGCCTTGAACCGGGTGTTTGAAGACGAACACCTGCTGGTGCTGAACAAACCCGCCGGCCTGGTGGTGCACCCGGCGGCGGGCAATTGGTCGGGCACCTTGCTCAATGGCCTGC
>JAYUPO010000063.1:0-14394 GCA_043760085.1 Burkholderiales bacterium | reverse complement strand
CGAAGTCAAGCGCCGCATCATGATCGGCACCTATGTGCTCAGCCACGGCTACTACGACGCCTACTACCTGCAAGCGCAAAAGCTGCGGCGCATGATTGCCGACGACTTCCAGGCCTGCTTCAAACAGTGCGATGTCATCGCCGGCCCGGTGGCGCCCAGCGTGGCCTGGAAGCTCGGCGCGCAAGGCGACGACCCGGTGGCCGCCTACCTGGCCGACATCTTCACCCTGCCCGCCAGCCTGGCCGGCCTGCCCGGCATGAGCGTGCCGGCCGGTTTTGCGAATTCACCCGATGGTGGGGGCATGCCGGTGGGCTTGCAGCTCATCGGCAACTACTTCCAGGAAGCCACCTTGTTGCATGCCGCACATGCCCTGCAGCAAGCCACCGATGCGCACTTGCGTGCTCCAGCGCCATGAACCCCGCACCGCCCCTGACGCGCGGCTTCGAGGTCGTCATCGGCCTGGAAACCCATGCCCAGCTTTCAACGCGCAGCAAGATTTTCAGCGGCGCCAGCACGCAGTTCGGTGCCGCGGCCAACACCCAGGCCTGCGCGGTGGACCTGGCCTTGCCCGGCACCCTGCCGGTGCTCAACCGCGGCGCGGTTGAGCGCGCCATCCGCTTCGGCCTGGCCGTGGGCGCCACGATCGCGCCGCTGTCGATCTTCGCGCGCAAGAACTACTTTTATCCTGACCTGCCCAAGGGCTACCAGATCAGCCAGTATGAAGTCCCGGTCGTGCAGGGCGGCCACGTCGAATTCATGCTCGACGGAGTACCCAGGCGCGTGCGCCTGACCCGCGCCCACCTGGAAGAAGACGCCGGCAAGTCGCTGCATGAAGACTATGCCGGCGCCACCGGCATCGACCTCAACCGCGCTGGCACGCCACTGCTGGAAATCGTCTCCGAGCCCGACATGCGCTCCAGCGCCGAAGCCGTGGAATACGCCAAGGCCATGCACACCCTGGTGGTGTGGCTGGGCGTGTGCGACGGCAACATGCAGGAAGGCAGCTTTCGCTGCGATGCCAACGTTTCCGTCAGGCGGCCCGGTGCCGAGCTGGGCACGCGGCGCGAGATCAAGAACCTGAACTCGTTTCGTTTCCTGCAACAGGCCATCGACTTTGAAGTGCAGTGGCAAATCGACCGCATCGAAGACGGGTTAACGATTCAACAAGCCACCGTGCTGTTCAACCCCGACAGCGGCGAAACCCGCGCCATGCGCAGCAAGGAAGACGCGCACGACTACCGCTACTTTCCCGACCCCGACCTGCCCCCGCTGGTGATTGCGCCGCAGTGGGTGCAAGACGTGCGCGCGGCCATGCCCGAGTTGCCCGCCGCCATGGCCGCTCGCTTCGTGCGCGACGACGGCCTGAGCGCCTACGACGCGGCCATGGTCACGCAAAGCCAGGCCATGGCCGGCTTCTACGAGGCCGCGCGCGACGCCTGCCAGGCACCCAAGCTGGTGGCCAATTGGTTGATGGGTGAATTCAGCAAGCGCCTGAACGCCGAGGGCCGCGACATGGCCGAGGCGCCGGTGCAAGCGGCGGTTTTGGCGCAGCTCATCACGCGCATCCAGGACGGCACCCTGTCCAACAACGCCGCGCGCCAGGTGTTCGATGCGCTGTGGGCGGGCGACGGCAGCGATGTCGATGGCCTGATCGACGCCAAGGGCCTGAAGCAGATGAGCGACGCCGGCGCCTTGCAGGCCATCGTGGCGCAGGCGCTGGCCGCCAACCCGAAGTCAGTGGAAGAGTTTCGCGCCGGCAAGGACAAGGCCTTCAACGCGCTGGTCGGCCAGGTCATGAAGGCCAGCCGCGGCAAGGCCAACCCGGCCCAGGTGAACGACTTGCTGAAGCAGGCGCTGGGCTGACGCGCTGGCCGCGCTGGCCGCACTGGCCGCACTGGCCGCACTAACGCCGGCTTGCAGAGGCCGCGGGCACGGCCGCCGCCAGCGAGCCCGCCGGCGCGCCCGCCCACAGCCGGCGCAGGCGAGCCAGCTCGGCGTCATAGAGTTGATTCACGCGCTCCAGTTCGGCCTGCTGGTTCTGCGCCGCGGCGCGCTGCGCGTCGCTGGCGGTCTGGTTCGAATCCAGCGCGGCGCGCAGCTTGGCCGGCAGCGGCTTGCCGATGTAGAACTCGCTGTCCTGCAGCAGCGGCTTGCGTGCGGCGCCCAGTTCCTTCAAACGTTGCTCGGTGGCCTTGATGGCCAGGCGCACCGTGTCCAGCGCGGCCTCGCGCGCCTTGGCGTGAGCCATCTCGTTCGGGTAGCGGACCAGCAGGTTGCGGTCGCGCCGCACCGCGTCGGCCTGCGCGGCGCGCACCTGCGCGGCCGCACGCTCGCGGGCTTCGCGCGCAGCCTGCTCTTCAGCAGTCAGCGTGGGTGCCAGCACTTGGCGCACCGAGCCGTCGCGGTTGAGCACGCGCTGTTCCTTGGCCAGGCACTCCGGGATCGGGCGGTCTGAGGTGTGACGCCGGCCCTTGTCGTCGATGCAGGTGTAAATGCCGGGCTGCGCCTGAACCACGGCGGTGGTCAATGCAGCCGCCAGTGCCACGGCGCAAATCAGGCGCGTGCTCATCACACCCCGTAACGTTCGCGGTAAGCCGCCACGGCGGCGGCATGCGCGGCCAACTCGGGCGCGGCGCCGGCCTGCAAGAAACGCAACAGGTCGGCCAGCGTGGCAATGGCCACCACCGGCAGCTTGAGCTGCTGGGTCACGAACTGCGCGGCCGACCACGTGGCGTCGCGGCCGTCTTCGGTGGCGCGCTCCTGGCGATCCAGCGCAATCAGCACGCCGCAGGGTCGGGCGCCCGCCGCTTCGATCATGGCGATGGATTCGCGCACCGAGGTGCCGGCAGAGATCACATCGTCAATGATCAACACGCGCCCTTGCACCGGCGCGCCCACCAGCACACCGCCCTCGCCATGATCCTTGGCTTCCTTGCGGTTGTAGGCATAGGGCACGTTGCGGCCCGCGCGGGCCAACTCAACGGCCAGGCCTGCGGCCAGGGGAATGCCCTTGTAGGCCGGGCCAAACAGCATGTCGAAACCCAGGCCCGATGCGAGCAAGCGCCGTGCATAAAATCCCGCCAGCCGGTTCAGCGACGCGCCGTCATTGAACAAACCGGCGTTGAAAAAATACGGCGACTGCCGGCCTGCCTTGGTCTTGAATTCACCGAAGCGCAACACGCCGCTGGCCACTGAAAACGCCACGAACTCGCGGGCCAGGGCGTCTTCAATCAGCGGCGCACTCATGAAAGGTCTCTCGTGTTCAGGCTTCTCACACTCAACTTGAACGGCATCCGTTCGGCGGCCAACAAGGGCTTCATCGAATGGGCCGCCAGCGCGGGCGCCGATTGTATGGGCGTGCAGGAGATCAAGGCCCAGCACGCCGACGTGGCCGGGCGTTTTGATGAAGTGGCCGGACTGAAGGGCCACTTCCACTTCGCGCGGAAGAAGGGCTACGCGGGCGTGGGCGTGTACAGCCGCAAGACGCCCAGCGACGTGATCATCGGCCTGGGCCACGATGAGTTCGATGCCGAAGGCCGCTACGTCGAGGCGCGCTTTGACAATGCCCGGCGCCGCTTGAGCATCATCAGCTGCTACTTCCCCAGCGGCTCGTCGGGCGAGGAGCGCCAGGCGGCGAAGTTCCGCTTTCTCGAAGTCGTGTATCCGCACTTGCTGGCCTTGAAGGCCGAGCGCGAATTCATCCTGGTGGGCGACGTGAACATCGCGCACAACGAAATCGACCTGAAGAACTGGAAGGGCAACCGGAAGAATTCCGGCTTCCTGCCCGAAGAACGTTCGTGGCTGACGCGGCTGCTGCAAGAAGCCGGGTTGGTGGATGTGTTTCGCACGCTCAACCCGCACCCCGAGCAATACACCTGGTGGAGCAACCGTGGCCAGGCGCGGGCCAACAACGTGGGCTGGCGGCTCGACTATCACCTGGCCACGCCCGGCATCGCGGCCAAGGCGCGGCGCGAGCACATCTACCTTGAAAAGCGTTTCTCCGACCACGCGCCGGTGATCGTCGACTACGACTTCAAGCTGTGAGCGCGCCTCGCAACGCCGCGTGGCTCAGCTGCGCGCCGGCAGGCCCGCCAATTCCTGGGCGGTGAGCACGCGCAACTGCCACTGCCCGTCCTTGTGTGCCAGGCCGTGCAGGTCGATCGACTTCTGCGTTTGCAACAAACGAACGAGATAAGCCAGGATGGCGGCATCGACCACCTGCCCCGGCACCAGCACCGGAATGCCCGGCGGGTAGGGCACGATCTGGTCGCAGCACACCCGGCCCTGCAACGCTGCATTCGGCCGCCCGTCGTCGTCGAGCAAGGCCAGGCGTTCGCCGGCTTCGTAGAACGCATCGCGCGGCAGGCAGGCCAGGCGGGTGAAGGCAGGCAGCTCGGGCAGGCGGGTTTGCGGCAGCGGCGCTCGGCGTTCCTTCGACAAACGCAACATCGCATCGAACAGGCGCGAAACCTTGCTGCGCGTGGTGCCGATCGTGAGCAACAGCGTCAGCGTGTTGTGGGTGTTCTTCTCGACCTGGATGTTGAAGCGGTCGATCAGCTGCTGGCGCAACTCGTCGGCCGAATAGCCGCTGGCGCTGATGTCGATCGTTAGTTTGGTCGGGTCCAGCCGGATGCCGTCGCCGCGCACTTCGTCGCTCAACAAATCATCCAGCTCCAGCACCCGGAACGCGCCCGTGGTGTTGATGCGTTCGCGCAGTTCGCGCGCAAATTTCAGCGAGCGTTCGAGCAGCTTGTGGCCTTCCATCACCGCTTGCTTGCGCGCCACGTCCAGGCTGGCGATCAGTGCATATTGCGGGCTGGTGCTGGCATGCATGTTGAAGTTTTCGCGGAACAGGTGCTCGTCGAAGTTCGCATCGTTCACATGGATCATGCTGGCCTGCGAAAACGCCGACAGCACCTTGTGCGTGCTTTGGGTGGCGTAGTCGGCGCCACATTCCAGTGCCGTGGGCCGCAGCTCGGGGTGGAAGCGCGCATGGCCGTACCAGGCTTCGTCGACGATGACCTTGATGCCCGCGGCATGCGCCGCGGCGATGATGGGCAACAGGTCGTAGCGCAGGCCGTCGTAGGTGCAACTGGTGAGGATCAACACCTTGGCATCAGCGTGCTGGGCGATGGCCGCGAACAGCGTGGCCTTGGGCACCGGGCCGAACAGGCCCAGGTGGCGGTTGACCGAGGCTTCCAGGTACACCGGCCGCGCGCCGGAAAGAATCACCCCGTGGTGCACACTCTTGTGGCAGTTGCGGTCGAGCAGCAGCTTGTCGCCCGGCGCCAGCAGGGTCTGGAAGATCACCTTGTTGGCCGTGCTGGTGCCGTTGGTGGCGAAGTAGGTGGCGCGTGCACCGAAGGCCTTGGCCGCCAGGGCCTGCGCCTGCGCGATCACACCGGTGGGGTGCAGCAGCGAATCGAGCCGCGGCACTGAAACACTCAGGTCGGCGCGCAGCATTTCTTCGCCCACAAAGCTGTGAAAGTCGCCCACCCAGGGGCTGCCCTTGAACGAGTCGCCGCCACCGTGGCCCGGGGTGTGCCAGCTGTCCTTGGCCAGCGCGACGTAATCTTTCAGCTCGTCATAGAACGGCGTGTCGGCCTTTTCGGCCACCTCGGCGCTGAGGATGCGATGCCAACCGTTGAAATCACTTTCATCGCGGAAGAAGTAGCCGTCCACCGCGTCGCTGGCCAGGGCCTCGACCAGCATCTTGGTGTCGTCGTCCTGCAGCATGATGTAGATCGACACTTCCGGGCGCAGCTCGATGATGCGCTGCGCGGTGCTCACCGCGGCGGCGTCGGTGTGCGCCGCGCTGCCATGGTCCACCAGCACCACCTGCACATCACCGCCGGCCAGCACAGCGGCCACGGCGGTGTCGCCCGAGGCGCAGCCGCGCGCGGCCAGGCCGTAGGGGTTGGGCAGCTTGGCGGCGGCGGCATTCAGGCCTTGCACGCACAGCGCGCGGTGCGCCTCATCGGCGCTCACCACCAGCACTTCACAGATCATTGCGCGTCCACCACTTTCACCAATTGCCCCGGCGCCGGCAGCTTGCCGCCGTACGCGCCGTTGATCAGCTTGAGCGTGCTTTCAGCCTGCGCGCCCAGCGGCGAGGTGCGCGCGAGCTGGGCAAAGCCGCCGCTGGGATACGGCACGCTGCGCAGCGCCCAGGGCCGCGCGGCGGCACGGTCGGCGCTGCTCAGCGGGCGAAAGCTGGCTTCGGCGTCGCGCAAGCCGCTGCGCGCGCGTTGCAGGGCATCCGCATCCTTGGCGGCATAGCCCAGCAGGTAGTTGCTACCGTTAGGCCCGCTGACGACGGTGAGCTCGATGTTGGTCAACTGGCCCTGCGCATTGCGCCGCGCACCGGTGAAGTGGCTGGCGCGCAGGCCGCTGGGCAGCGTGTAGGGCTCGATGCGGCCCTGCTCGGGCTTGAACAGCTTGCGGATGATCTCTTCATGCGTGCTGCCGGCATCCGCCGGCAGCAGGCGCACGATCAGCGCGGCGTCGGCTTCGGCGTTGACGAGCTGGATCGCCTCGGCGCCGTTTTGCACCGCCCAGCGCGGCGGCGCAGTCAGCGCAATGCCCAATGGCTCGTGGTAAAAATTCTGCCCGCGCGTCAGGCCTTGCTCGCGGCTGTCACCAAACGTTAATCCGTCTATGGCCTTCAGGTAGCGCGCCTTGCCGTCATCGCTGAACGGGCCGGCGTGGCCTTGCGCGCGTTGCACGATCTGGCGCAGGCGCTCGTCGCTGCTGGGGTGCGAGGCCAGCCAGTCGTTGTGGCCTTGCGGCGTGCGGCCGGCGGCGCGCACCTGGTCGGCGCGGAACTGGTCCTGGTCTTTCAGCACCTGGATCACGTCGACCATGTTCTTGGGGTCGAACTTCGCCCGCGCCAGGTATTCGGCGCCCAGCTGGTCGGCCTGCAATTCCTGCTCGCGGCTGTAGCGCGCCACGTAGCCGGCGGCCGCGGCCTGGCCGAGTTGCCCGGCCAGTTGCCCCACGCCGCCCAGGCCGCGGCTTTCGAGCACGGCGCCGAGCACGCTGGCGGCCAGCACGCCCAGGCCGGCGCTTTGTTGCCGCGTGGCGCGCTGCGCGCCGTGCCGCGCGGTGACGTGGCCGATCTCGTGGCCGATGACGCCGGCCATGTCGGCTTCACTGTCCAGATAAGCCATGATGCCGCGCGTGATGTAGACAAAGCCGCCCGGCAGCGCGAAGGCGTTGACCTCGGGGCTGTCGAGCACGGTGAAGGTCCATTGCAGGCCGGGCCGGTGCGACTGCGCGGCCAGGCGTTGCCCCACGCCGTTCACGTAGGCCTGCAAAGCCGGGTTGGCCACGGGCGGTGTTTCCTTCAGCACCTCCTCATGCGCCTTGCGGCCTTCGGTGAGCTCGCTGGCTTCGTCCATCACCGTGCGCTCGGCGCGGCCGCTGACGGGGTTGTTGACGGTGGTGGTGGCGCAGCCGGCGGCCAGGGCGGCGGCGAGCAACCAGGTCAGTTGGGGAACACGCATTTCAGGGCCCTCCTTGCAGTGCGGTCAGTGTAGGGGCGTGGCTCGCTAGACTTCAGCCCCTTGCCTGCCACCGAATGCACCATGACCCTCGAAACCATCGAACTGCAAACCGGCCCCCAGCCCCAAGCCAGCGTGATCGTGCTGCACGGCCTGGGCGCCGATGGCAATGACTTCGTGCCCGTGATGGAGGCGCTCGATCTGGCGGCCGTGGGCGACGTGCGCTTCGTCTTCCCGCATGCGCCAGTGCGGCCGATCACGGCCTTTGGCGGCCAGGCGGTGCGGGCCTGGTTCGATGTCATCGCCATGGGCGGGCGCGCCGGCGAAGACGAGGCTGGGCTGCGCGCGGCGCAAGCCGAGGTTGAAGCCTTGTTGGCGCGCGAACGCGAGCGCGGCATCAGCCCACAGCGCACGGTGCTGGCCGGTTTCTCGCAAGGCTGCGGCATGACCCTGCAGACCGGCTTGCGCCATGCCCACCGCCTGGCCGGGCTGGTGGCGTTGTCAGGCTGGTTGCCGCTGGCCGCACAGACCGCACAAGAGCGCCACGCCGCCAACGCCCAGGTGCCGATCTTCATGGCCCATGGCACGCAGGACGCGATGATCGGCATGGATCGCGCGGTGGCCTCGCGCGATGCGCTGCGGGCGCTGGGCTATGGCGTCGAATGGCATGAATACGAGATGCCGCACTCGGTGAGCCCGCAGGAGATCGTTGACTTGAACCGCTTCTTGCTGAAGGTGCTGGCAGCACAGCCACTTGGTTGACGTACGGTCCCGTTCACGGATTGAGCACGCCTGCACGAGGTGGTTTGCAAGCAAAACAGTACACTGCATGCATCGAAGGCAAGTTGGGGTATTGAAGATGGCCATGCTGACCGTGCGCAATCTGCCCGATGAAGTGCATCGCGCCTTGCGCATGCGCGCCGCCCAACACGGCCACAGCATGGAGGCCGAAGTGCGGCAGATTCTCGAATTCGCCATCAGCCCTGAAGGGCGGGTGAAGCTGGGTTCGCTGCTGGCCGGCATGGGTCGGCGGGCCAAGCTCAGCGACGACGAATTTGCCGTCTTCGACCAGGTGCGCAGCAAGGCCCCCGCCCGACCCGTGAGCTTCGAGTGATCTTGTTGGACACCAAGGTGGTGTCTGAGCCGCTGCGCCTGGGGCCAGACGCCCGCGTGGTCGAGTGGATCGACGCCCAGCCGCTGGAAACGCTGTTTCTGTCCAGCATCACTGTGGCCCAATTGCGCGCCGGCATGGCGCTCCTGCCCGCTGGCAAGCGCCGCGCGGGCTTGCAGGAAAGCCTGGAGACGCGCGTGCTGCCTCTCTTTGCCGGCCGGGTGCTGGCATTCGATCTCGGTTGCACGCAGGCTTATGCAGAACTGATGGCCAAGGCGCGGGCAGCGGGCCTGACCATTGCAAGTGCTGACGGCTACATCGCAGCCATCGCCGCGGCCAACGGCTTGGCTGTGGCCACCCGGGACACTGGGCCCTTCGCGGCCGCGGGGGTGAAGGTGATCAATCCGTGGCAGCCATAAGGCCGTCTCGGCCGTCTCATCCCCACGCGCGTGGGGAACGCACCGACTCCATCGCCATGATTTCACAAGCCTTTCAGACGCCATCGATTTCTACCAAACAATTTGCCGATTCAAATGGTGTCGTCAACGTGCGTCGCCGGCAGTCTCCGGGTGGAAGCTCACCAATTGCACGCCTTCGAAATCAGCTGGCAATCGCCGACTCTTGCCCACCGTCTTGAACTCAAATCCGGCCTCTTCCATGCTCCGCCACATCATCACGGCATTGCCGTCCTCAATGGCTTCTTCGACTTGGCTCCAAATGTGTTCGCGAACACGTTTGCTGTAATTGCCGACATAGACGCCAGCCCGCACTTCGAGCAGCCACACGGCCATGCGACCACGCAGCCTGGGTGGCGCGTTCTCAAGAACGATGACCAGCATCGCCAATGTTCTCTGGATTGGGTATGGCCGGTCCTACGGCGTCGGGCGATGGTTCAGGTCGCGGCACTTCGCCGGCGGCCAAGATGTCCTCAATGTCAGGGATGATTCGATCAAGCAATTTGCTCTGTCGAAATTTGTCGCGGCATGCCAGTCGCACTGCGCGTTCAGGGTTGCCTGCCGGATTGGACGCAGCCACATTGAAGGCAGCCGGCACCACCGTGTCGAATTTATATACGTCGGCAATGTCGTACACGAACGAAAGCGGTTTGCCGGTGTGGATGAAGCCGACCGCGGGCGCGTAGCCCGCAGCCAGCACCGCGGCTTCGGTCACGCCGTAGAGGCACGAGGTGGCGGCCGACAAACAGCGGTTCGCCAGGTCCGACGAATCCCAATTCTCATGGTCGTAGTCGCGTCCTGCCCACTTCACGCCAAATTGTTGTGCCAGCAATTGGTAGGTGCGACGCACGCGCGCACCTTCGATGCCGCGCAATTGTTCGACGCTGCGCCGCGCCGGGGGCTCTTCGCCAAATCGCAGTGCATACATCTTGCGCACGACCTTGAGTCGCAGGGTTTCATCGAGTGCGAGTCAGGCTTGGTACAACAGGCGGTCCGACCTTGCACCGCCGGGCTGGCCGGCGGAGTACAACCGCACGCCGGCTTCGCCGACCCATACCAGCAATGTGCCCACGCGCCCAGCCAAGGCCGCAGCACGGTGTGACAAGCGGGTGCCCGGCTCCAGCATGATGCAAGCGACGCCGCCCACGGGAATGTGGGTGCGAATACCGGTCGCGTCGATCACGACAAAGGCACCGTCGAGCATGTCGATCTCGCCGCGCTCGACAAAGATGACAGACACCCGCTCCTTGATCGGAATGGGTTTGAGCGCGGGCAAAACGCCGTTCAAGCAACGCCTTCTCGCGCAGCAGCCAACGCGTCGGCAACGGCCGCGTGACTCAGGCGCTGACCACTGGCACGCAGTTGTTCGATCAAGGGTGCAATGGCTTGAAGTTTAGCGCAATTGGCTGGGCAAGCGCTGTCAAACAAAACGTGAGCCTGCCATTCGCGCATTGGCAGAGATGGCGCGGCTCAATAGCTGGACGCTTGGCGTGGTCCGGTTCGCTCGGCATTGCGTGAAATCGATTTTGCAGGGCCGACGAAGTAGGCCCGCGCGCTTGGCCATGATCAACACGCCGAGAGTGCCCACCACCAACAGTCCGCTGGCCTGGGCAACATCGCGGGCGCCGCGATCATCGACCAGCAATCCGGCGCCAATTTCGAGTGCGCGGCCGATGGCCGCTCGCTCACCAAGGCCCAGCCCGGCGGCATCTGCAATAGGCACCGCTGGGCACACACGCAAGCTGCCCGAAGTTACTGCTGCCTGTATGCGAACCGTATCGGCCTGCTGTGGCCTGGCCAGGCACTCTTCGAGTACTTGCCGCGGCACCTGCACCTCTGCAAACAAGCTGGGCAGCAGGGCCAGAAGGTCCAGCCGGCCCAACGAGATCAGTGGCCCGGCGTCGCTGACGACGACCTTAGTGCTCGAAGGCTGCAAGCTCGCGCCCCAACTCGCCCGCCTCCAAGCGAATGGTGGCAATGCCGCGCCGGCCCAATTCGTCGATCATCTCGCTGTAGCTCATGCCAGCAATGCGCGCGGCCAGACCCAGGCTGATTTGATCGCGGTCATATAGGTGCGCGGCAAGATCGAGCCGCATCACGCGCCCTTCCGGGCCGCCGCTCAACGGCACCGACAACAACACGGGCTCACCCGCCCTGGTCACCAGCGCCAATTCACCCTTGGCCGCGTCGTCGAACAAACGCTGCGGCTCAAGCGCTAGGTCTTCGGCAGTCAGTGTGTGCATGGTGTGCCCCAGCAATGCGGTTCGCGAAGCTTAGCCGACGCGGCGGATCAGCAGCAAACCACAACCGAAGGCCTTGGCGTGACCAATGCCGCTGCGCAAAACCGGTGCAAATGCTTGCGGGTCGATCACCGTCAGTCGCCCCCGGAAATCCACCGTCGTGAACTGCAGCGTGCGATCGGCGCGTTCGTCATGCTGTTGATACGCCTCCACCTGCAACGATGAAGCTTCGACTGCGAACCCCGATTGCTCGCCCCTGCGGGCAAGCCACGCACGCTGGCCCAGCCACGCGCGAAGTTGGGGTGACTGACTCAGGAACACACGGCCGACGGCAGCGACATCAAGGCAGTGGTAGGGCAATACGTGCAGATCGCGCCCCGGGGCCGTGGGACGAGCCTTGCCCCAGTATCGAAAGGGTGTTACCAGAGCCGGCGTACGCGGCTGGATGACAGAAGACATGTTCGCAATCATCGCCGCGGCCAGGCTCATGGCGTACCCTGGCTCCAAACAAATTCACGCTCACGCCGGGAGAGAAAACTTACCCGCGTGCCATGGCCGAGTTGGGCCCGGGGCCGCATCGTTCGGGCGACATCGCAGAGGTCATGCAGCGCGCCGTCACCGCCCTGGCACCCACCCGAGGCAAGCTCATCACCAAAGAGATGATCTGGAGCCCGAACCACGGCGACACCGCATTCACCGTGCCATTGTTCGACGAGTTCATGCGCCGCTCCATTCCGGGCGACGACTGGCGGCAACTGAACTGATCAGCCAGGCGCCAGCACCTTCTTCAAGAACCGCCCGGTGAAACTGGCCGCACAGGCAGCCACGGTTTCGGGCGTGCCCTCGGCCACGATCAGGCCGCCGCCGCCGCCGCCTTCCGGCCCGAGGTCGATCAACCAGTCGGCAGTCTTGATCACATCCAGGTTGTGCTCGATCACGACGATGGTGTTGCCGGCGTCGCGCAACTGGTGCAGCACGGTCAGCAGCAGTTGAATGTCGGCAAAGTGCAGGCCGGTGGTGGGTTCATCCAGGATGTACAGCGTGCGCCCGGTGTCGCGTTTGCTCAGTTCGAGCGCGAGCTTGACGCGCTGCGCTTCGCCGCCTGAAAGCGTGGTGGCGCTTTGGCCCAGGCGGATGTAGCCCAGGCCCACGTCGAGCAGGGTTTGCAGCTTGCGCGCCAGCGCCGGCACGGTGGCAAAGAAGGCGTGGGCTTCTTCCACCGTGAGGTTCAGCACCTCGGTGATGTGCTTGCCCTTGTAGAGCACATCGAGCGTTTCGCGGTTGTAGCGCGCGCCGTGGCAGGTGTCGCACGGCACGTACACGTCGGGCAGGAAATGCATTTCCACCTTGATGACGCCGTCGCCCTGGCAGGCCTCGCAGCGCCCGCCGGCCACGTTGAAGCTGAAGCGCCCGGGGCCGTAGCCGCGTTCCTTGGCCGTGTTCATCTCGGCAAAGAGCTCGCGGATCGGCGTGAACAGGCCGGTGTAGGTGGCCGGGTTGCTGCGCGGCGTGCGACCGATGGGGCTTTGGTCGACGTTGATCACCTTGTCCAGCGCGTCCAGGCCTTCAATGCCGTCGTGCTCGGCCGGCGTGGCGTGGCTTTGGTAGAGCTTGCGCGCCACCGCGGCATACAGGGTGTCGTTCACCAGCGTGCTCTTGCCTGAACCCGACACGCCCGTGACGCAGGTGAACAGGCCCACCGGCACGCTCACCGAAACGCCGCGCAGGTTGTTGCCGCGTGCGTTAACTATTCGAATCACTTGCGGGTCAGCCTGGTCTTGCAGGCGGCGGCGCCTGGCCGGCAGGGCGATGCTCAGGGTGTGGGCCAGGTAGCGGCCGGTGAGCGAGTTTGCATCGGCCGCCACTTGCGCCGGCGTGCCTTGGCTGATGACATAGCCACCGTGTACACCGGCGCCGGGGCCGAGGTCGAGCACATGGTCGGCGGCCATGATCATGTCTTCGTCATGCTCCACCACCAGCACGCTGTTGCCCAGGTCGCGCAGGCGGCGCAGGGTGCTGATCAGGCGCTCGTTGTCGCGTTGGTGCAGGCCGATGCTGGGCTCGTCCAACACATACATCACGCCAGTGAGGCCGCTGCCGATCTGGCTGGCCAGGCGGATGCGCTGGGCCTCGCCGCCCGACAGCGTGTCGGCGCTGCGGTCCAGGCTCAGGTAGTTCAGGCCGACGTCGTTCAAGAACTTCAGCCGCGAGCGAATCTCGCGCACGATCTTGTCGGCGATCTCGGCCTTCGCACCTTGCAGGCTGAGCTGTTCGAAGTAGGCCAGCGCGTGGGCCAGGGTGCGGTGTTCCAGGCGGTAGATGGGCTCGCCGCCTTCCTCACTTGTGTCACCGGGCAGGCCGGGCAAAAAGACGTGGCGCGCCTCGCGCTTCAGGCGCGTGCCGTCGCACTGCGGGCACGGCGCGGCGGCCTGGTAGCGGGCCAGTTCCTCGCGCACGGTGGGCGAATCGGTCTCACGAAAACGGCGCTCGAACGTGGGAACGATGCCTTCGAAGGGGTGCATGCGCTTGACCGTGCGGCGCTTGCCGCCGGCGCTTTCGGTGCTGTAGGCGAAGGCGATCTCTTCACTGCCCGAGCCGTGCAACAGCACCTGGCGCAGCGGCTCGCTCAGTTGGTCGAACGGCGTGTCCAATTCGAAGCCGTAGTGCTTGGCCAGGTTTTCAATCAAGCTGAAGGTGTAGGGGTTGCGCTTGTCCCAGCCCTTGATGGCGCCAGCGGCCAGGCTCAGCGAGGGGAAGGCCACCAGGCGCTGCACGTCAAACGCTGTGACCTGCCCCAGCCCGGCGCAGGTGGTGCACGCGCCGATGGGCGAGTTGAACGAGAACAGCCGCGGCTCCAGTTCGGGCAGCGAATAGCTGCACAGCGTGCAGCCGAAATGCTGCGAAAACTTGTGCTCGCGCCCGCTGTCGAGTTCCAGCGCCACGGCGCGGCCTTCGGCCAGGCCCAACGCGGCCTCGAAGCTTTCGGCCAGGCGCTGTTGCAGGCCTTCGCGCACGCGCAGACGGTCGACCACCACGTCGATGTCGTGCTTCTCGGTCTTCTTCAGCTTGGGCACATCGGCCGCTTC
>JAYUPO010000062.1:0-2114 GCA_043760085.1 Burkholderiales bacterium | reverse complement strand
GCCCGCCCATGCCCGGGTAGACCGAGCTCACCGGCGCGGCCACCATGCCGGCCAGCACGGCAATGGCCACGCCCGCTGCGAACACCACGCGGTAGAGGAACTTGATGTCCACACCGAGCGACTGCACCATTTCGCGGTTGGTGCTGCCGGCACGGATCATCATGCCCAGCTTGGTGCGGGTGAACACAAAGTACATGCCCAGGCCCAGGGCCACGCACACGGCCGAGATGAAGATGCGGTAGACCGGGTAGGTCATCATGTCGCCCAGCGGCAGCGTGCCGGACAGGATGTCGGGCATCTTCACGCCGTGCACGTCGTCGCCCACCAGCAGGCTGCGCAGTTCTTCGAAGACCAGGATCAGGCCGTAGGTCATCAACACTTGCTGCAGGTGTTCGCGCTCGTACAGGAAGCTGAAGAACACCCACTCGAGCACATAGCCCAGCAGCACGGCGAGCACCAGGCCAACGGCTAACGTTGCAAAGAAGCCACCGCCGAATGTGCGTTCCACAATCGGCGCCAGCGCATAGGCCATGTAGGCGCCGATCATGTAGAAGCTGCCATGCGCCAGGTTGATGACGCCCATGATGCCGAAGATCAGCGTCAGGCCCGAGGCCACCAGGAACAGCAGCAGCCCGTACTGCACCGCGTTCAGGCACTGGATGAGGAAGGTGGATAAGTCCATGGTGTAGAGCCCTTGTGTTCGGGGTGACGCAGCTTCCGTCGCGAGCGGGCCGAGGTTGGGTTCGGCGCGCGGAAACGCACTCTCGTGCGTTGAGCACGCCGGGCCCAAGATCGGCCCGCGCAGCAGGAAGATGCGTTACATCTTGCAGCCGCGGCCTGGGTCGGTGAGGTTTTTCGAGGCAATACCCACCACCTTGTTCTCTTTGCCCGAAACCTGGCGCAAGTACAAGTCCTGCACCGGGTTGTTCGACTTGGACAAGGTGAACGCGCCGCGCGGGCTGTCGATCCTGGCCTTCTGCAAGGCCGCAGCGAACTCGGCCTTCTTGCTCACGTCGCCCTTCACCGCGGCCATGCCGATGCCCAGCATCTGCGCCGCGTCGTAGCCCTGCACGGCGTACACGTCGGGTTGCAGCTTGTAGGCCTTGGCGTAGGCCAGGCGGAAGCTGTTGTCGCGCGGCGTGTTCAGGCTGTCGCCGTAATGCAGCGTGGTGAACAGGCCGTCGGCATCGGCGCCTTGGGCTTCGAGCGTGCCGTCGGTGAGGAAGCCGGCGCCATACAGCGGAATGTTCTTTTTCAGGCCCGCGGCGGCATAGTCCTTGACGAACTTCACCGCGCCGCCGCCGGCAAAGAAGGTGTATACGGCGTCGGGCTTGGCCGCGGCAATTTCAGTGAGCAAGGCCTGGAATTCGACGTTGGGGAAAGGCAGGCTCAGTTCCTTGATGACCTTGCCGCCACCCTTTTCAAACGCCTCTTTGAAGCCCTTCACCGATTCATCGCCCGCGGCATATTTCCAGGTGATGGTGACCACGTTCTTGTGGCCCTTCTTGGCCACCACTTCGCCCATGGCATAGCCGGGTTGCCAGTTGCTGAAGCTGGAGCGGAAGATGTGCGGGGCACACATCGGGCCGGTCACGGCGTCGGCGCCGGCGTTGGGCACGATGAGCAGGGTGCCGCTGTCTTTGGCCACCTTGGCCATGGCCATGGCCACACCGGAGTGCACGGTGCCCACCAGCACATCAACCGCGTCGCGCTTGACCAGCTTGTTGACGTTGTCGGTGGCCTTGGCGGGGTCGGATTCGTCATCGACCTTCACGAATTCAATCTCGCGCCCGCCGAGCTTGCCGCCTTGTTCGGCCACGTACAGGCGAAAGCCGTTTTCAATGGCGGTGCCCAAAGCGGCGAAGGTGCCGGTGTAGGGCAGCATCAGGCCGACTTTGACCTTGGCGCCTTGGGCTAAGGCGGGGGCTTGGGCGAGCAGTGCGAAAGCGGCGGCTGCAAGGGCCGTTGTGCGAAGCAATTTCATCGTGGGTCTCCGTTGGAATGAGCAAGGGTGTGATGGTGCATGAAGCGGCTGGCCGCGGCGATCAGGGCTGCGGGTTGGTCGCGGTGGGGCGAATGACCGCAGGCCGGGATTTCGAGCAGTTGCGACCCTG
>JAYUPO010000061.1:0-2116 GCA_043760085.1 Burkholderiales bacterium | reverse complement strand
CTGTTCACCTCATGCTGTGGGTTAAACGGCGCCACCAAGACCTGGCAGCGAACGGGGCAAAGTGTAGGCAGGCACGTTGGGGTGCGCAGCCTATTCGGCTAGAGCGCCGGCCCTAATCGGGCAACGCTTGGGGCCAGCGCCGCCGGGCTTGCCAATGCCTGCAAGTTGACGAGAATGGCCGCTTCCAAATCAGCGCGGCCCGCAGCGCCGCCAGGAGCCAGACCATGCCCACCGTGCTTCGCGTTTTGTTCGCTTCGTTAGCCACGATATTGGCCCTGTGTGCAGGGGCAGCGCAGGCCGCGCCGCGTGATGGACTGGAGGTGCGGCTGAGCGCCGCACAACCCGTGCTTCGCGGTGATGTTGACATCGTCGTCAACGTGGCCGTCACCAACCTGACGCGCCACCCGATCCACCTGCTGCGCTGGCAACTGCCGGGCGATGAGGTTGAAGCGCCGCTGTTCCGCATCACGCGCGACGGCCAGCCCGTGGCCTACACCGGCCCGCTGCTCAAGCGCGCCACGCCCGGCGCGGCCGACCGCACGCGCCTGGAAGCGGGCGCGACGCTGAGTTACGAGGTGGAGCTGACCCAGGCTTACGAGTTGGCGCATAACGGCCGCTACGCCGTGCAGTACCTGGCCCGCGGCGGCCATGGCCAGGGCACGCCGGTGCTCGAGTCCGACACGCTGTACCTGTGGCTGGAAGGGCGCAGCGAAAAAGCGCCCGCGCCTGCCGCGCCACAGCCGGCGGCGGCCAGCATCACCTATACCGGCAATTGCTCGGCTTCGCAGAAGGGCACATTGGATACCGCTGTGGGCAATGCCACGGCGTATGCCGGCAGCGCTGCAAGTTACCTGAATGGTTTGGGGGGCGCCTTGCCGCGCTACACCACCTGGTTCGGCACGTATTCGCCCGCTGGGCGGGCGACGGCACTGGATCACTTTCAAAAAACCCATGCCGCGTTTTCCAGCCAGGCCCTGGTGCTCGACTGCAAGTGCAAGAAGCCCAGTGTGTACGCCTATGTCTATGCCAGCCAGCCTTACAAGATCTACCTGTGCGGCGCGTTCTGGAACGCGCCGGCCACCGGCACCGATTCCAAGGCCGGTACCTTGATCCATGAAATGACCCACTTCACGGTGGTGGCCGGCACCAACGACTATGCCTATGGCCAGACCAGCGCCAAGGCGCTGGCGATCAGCAGCCCGGCGCAGGCGCTGGACAACGCCGACAACCACGAATACTTTGCCGAGAACACGCCTTCATTGCCGTGAGCGCGGGCGCCGCGCGCTGTGTGCCCTGGCCGGGTTGGGCATGGCCTTGAGCGCAGCGGCGCAAGCCCCGCCGGCAGCACTGCGCTGCCAGCTCACGCTGCCGGCGCAGGCCGCCTTGGGCCAGCCGTTGCGCCTGAAGCTCACGCTCACGAACACCGGCGCACAACCGCTGCAGGTGTTGACCTGGGCCACACCGTTTGACGGCTGGTTTGCGCCTTATGTGGCCGTGCGCCACGACGGCCGCGAACTGCCCTACCGCGGCCCTAGCGTCAAACGCGGCGAGCCCCAGGCGGCAGACTTTGTACGCCTGGCCCCTGGGCGTTCGCGCAGCGCCACGGTGAATGTGGCGCAGGCCTTCGCGTTGAACGAGCCGGGCCCCTACGAACTGGTGCCCCGCATCGTGTTGTTCGACGTGATCGTGGCCGCCCGCCCGCTGGCGCGAGTGCGCGAGCAGTTTCAGTCGCAACCCTTGAACTGCCCGAGCCTGCACTTTCGCATCGTGCCGCGTGCAACGGGCGGTTAGGGCGCCACTTACAGCAGCGCCTCCGGCACCAGCGGGCGCAACAGCATCAGCTTGATGCGCGTCCACAGCGTGGAGTCGGGCTCCTCGGTCAGCACCATTTCCTTGCCTTCTTCGTCAAAGCCCAGCCATTCGCAGCCCTGGCCGCCCGCGGCCAGGCGCACGCGGTAGGCGCTTTGCAGCCGGTCGAGATCGATCACGCGGGCGGTCTCGCGGGCCAGCTCGGAGCTTTCGATGATCGAACCCAGTTCGGTGTTGATGGTGGCCGAGCGCGGATCGAAATTCATCGAACCGATGAAGACCACTTTGCGGTCGATGACCAGCAGCT
>JAYUPO010000060.1:0-5152 GCA_043760085.1 Burkholderiales bacterium | reverse complement strand
CGGCGCGCGTGGCCTCGACTTCGCGGATGCGCCGGGTGGCTTCGTAGCCGTCCATCAGCGGCATTTGGCAATCCATCAGCACCAGGTCGAAGGCCTGCGTGGTGAAGCGCTCCACCGCCTCCTGGCCGTTGGCCACGTGGACGATCGAGCAGCCCATGTCCAGCAGCAGCTCGGTGGCGATTTCGGCGTTGACGCGGTTGTCTTCAGCCAGCAACACATGCGCACCCAGCGCCGCGGCGGCGGTGGTGGCGGCCTCGTGGGCGGCGTCATAGGCGGCGTCATAGGCGGCCTTGTGGCGCCCGCCTCGCGTGCCTTCAACCAGGGCGCGGCGCAGCTCCAGCTCGGTGGCCGGCTTGGGCACCCAGGCGTGCGCGCCGGCCAGCACGGGAATGTCCAGCTCGGCCAGGCTGGCCATGGGCACGAGCTTGACCAGGCACGGCACGGCCGCACCCAGGCGTTCATGCAGCCGCTTGGCCAGCGGCGAGTCGCGCCCCGGGTGGTCTGGCTCGGCATAGACCACCAGATCCGGCGCCGCCTGGGCGTCAAGCAGGTGCAGCAGCGACGGCAGGTCAGCCACGGCCAGCACCGCCAGGCCCATGCCTTGCAGGATGGCCGTGGTGGCCGCACGCGCCAGTGCATGCGGCTCGATCAACCACGCGCGCAGGCCGGTGGCCACCGCTTCGGCCGGCGCGGCACCCGCCTGCCCGGCCGGAGCGCCTGGCGCCTCGCCTGCGGCCATGGCCGGCAAGGGCAGGCGCAGGGTGAAGGTGCTGCCCAGGCCGAACTGGCTGTCCAGCGCCAGCGTGCCGCCCATCAGCTCGACCAGTTGGCGCGTGATGGCCAGGCCCAGCCCGGTGCCGCCGAAGCGGCGCGTGGTGGAGTTGTCGGCCTGCGAGAACGGTTTGAACAGGCGCGACTGCGCATCAGTGGCGATGCCCACGCCGCTGTCCTGCACGCTGATGCACAGCACGTCGGCCGCGCCCGGGCCGCCGTCGCGCGTGGCGCTGATCACCACCTGCCCATGGCTGGTGAACTTGATGGCGTTGCTCAGCAGGTTGCTCAGGCATTGCTGGATGCGGTGGGCGTCACCCCAGGCGCCGTGCGGCAAACCGGCGCCGACCTGGCACACCAGCTCCAAACCCTTGGCTTGAGCGGACTCGGCGAACAGCAGCGCCACCTGTTCGCACAACTGGCGCGGGTCGAACGCCAGGCGCTCGATCTGCACCTGCCCGGCCTCGATCTTGGAAAAGTCCAGGATGTCGTTCAGCAGGTGCAGCATCGTCTCGGCCGAGGTGCGCAAGGTGCGCGCAAAGTGCGTCTGCCGCGGCGCCAGCGATGTTTGCAGCAGCAGGTCGGCCATGCCCAGCACGCCGTTCATGGGCGTGCGGATCTCGTGGCTCATGTTGGCCAGGAACTGGCTCTTGGCCAGGTTGGCGGCCTCGGCCTGGTCCTTGGCGCCGCGCAAGGTGTCTTGCGTGCGCACCCATTCGGTGACGTCGCGGCCCACGCCGCGGTAGCCCATGAAGCAGCCCGCGGCGTCGAAGATGGGCTTGCCGGCAAAGGCGATGTGGCGCACCTGGCCCTGCGCGTCGTGCAAGCGCAGCACCAGGTCGTGGAAGGGCTGGCGTGCCAGCATCTGGCCGTGCACGGCGTGGTAGCGGCTCTCGGCCGGGTTGACGCGGGCCAGCGCCCACAGCGACTTGCCCACGCAATCCTGCGGCGCCAGGCCGAGCGAACGCTGGATGCCCGCGGAAAGCGTCGTGAAACGCAGCCGCCGGTCTTGTTCCCAATACCAGTCGGCCGACATTTCGGTCAGGCTGCGAAAGCGCTCCTCACTGCCTTGCAGCTCGATGCGCGCGGCCTCGCGCTCCTGCACCAAACGCGCGACTTGATCGGACACCGCGCCCAGGTCTTCGATGGTCGAGCCGCGTGCCTCAACCTGGGTTGGGGTGTCGAGCGCGACCAGGCGCTCGACGGTTTCGCGCAAGGTGCGCACGGCCGCGTGCTGGGCCTGCGCTTCGCTGTGCAGCTTGTGGTTGGCTTGCATCAGCTCTTCGGAGCTGAGTTGCAGGCTGGCCGCGCGCAGCTTGAGGTCGCGCTCGAACTGCGCGTACGAGGCATCGACCTCGGCCACGAAGCGTTGCAGACCACCGGCCAAGGCGGCCAGCGCGGGCGGCCAGTTGGCGGCCTGGTCAGCCAGCGCCGCCAACGCGGGTTGCGCGTCGCCGCCCGTGGGCAGGCCGAGCGCACGCGCGAGCTGGCGCTGCAGCAGTTTGTTCAATTGGGCTCCTTCATGCGGTGCAGTGCGGTGCGAATCCCCTGGCGCGGGCAGCAGGGCTCAGGCACGCTCATTCAGGAACGTGATCGTCATGGTCTGGTTGTGCAGCGCGCAGCTCATGGCGCCTTGGGTGGGGCTGATCTCGCCGTTGGAATAGAACCCGGCCAACTGGGCCTGGGCGCCGAAGACCTGGCTCACGGCCTCGATCTCCTCTTCCACACGCCCGCCCATCACCAGCTTGCGGCCCACGCAGCTGACCAGCAGCGCCAAGCCGCGGCCTTCATCGGCTTGCGGCTCGAAGGCGGCGTGGGCAGCGGTCTCGGCGCCATCGACCAAGGCGTCGTTGCTGGCGTGCATCAGGCGCAGGTAGCCGTTGGGGATGATTTCGCCGGCCAGCGTGAGCGAGTTGGCCGCCTCGTCCAGGCCCAGGATGGTGCGGATCAGGCCGACCTCGGTGCGGTCTTCACCGAGCATGGAAAACGGAAACAACAGCCCCGTGGCGGGCAGCCCGGCGGCGTACTCGCCCAGGTAGCGGCGGTAAACATCGAGCGCCGGCTGGCCGTCCAGCTCGAACAACACGTTGCCCTCGCAGCGCGTGACGCGCCGCGCCGGGCCAAACGGCTGCCAGCCGCCGAACGAACCGTGCGAGATGCGCCAGTGCTCGCCGAACAGACCGATGCCCACCACGGCCTGCGCATCGGCCACGCCGTCGCACAGCGTCCAGGTTTGCGTGAACTTGCCGTCGTCGCCTGCCAGGCCGCCGCTGAGCAGCACCTGCGGGCCGACCACGCCGGCCAGGCCTTGCAGCAAGGCGCTGCCGTTGATGCCCACGCCGGGGCAGAACAGCAGCACCGCTTTCAGATCCGGCCGCGCCAGCGCACGCCCGAGCGCGGCGCCGGCGGCGTGCGAGCCGGCCATGCTGGTCAGCGGCACCTGTGCCACCTGAAAGTTCGGGCGCCGGAAGTGCAGCGCCGTAAGCACCAACGCGCCGCTGGTCACGCCGTGGTTGCCAATCTCACCCGCGCTGCTGCAGCCCACCAGTTGAGCGCTGGGAAAGGCGTGCTGCAACTCGCGCGCAAAACCCGGCCGCGCCAGGGCGGTGTCGGGCGCGAAGGCCAGCACCAGGTGTGGCTCGATGGCGGCCAGCTCGCTCAACGCGGCGGCGCTGGCGGGCAGTTCGAGCAGGGTCGATTGGCGAATGTGCATGGCAGGGTCGGGGCGGGCAGCGGGCGGGGTTGGCCCATGACCCGGCATATCGGCCACACGCCACCGCCACCTGAAGCCTGGCGCGGGCCGCGCCTCGTGGCGCAGCACCACAGGGCCTAGCATCGCCAGATAGTTCACGCTCGCGCCATGCTCCCTTCGCTGCCCAGCCTGCCTGCCCTGGGGCGCCGTGCCGTCATCGGCCTGGGTGCCGGGCTGGCCCTGCCTGGCGCGTGGGCGGCAGCGGCGAGCACAAACCGCCCGCTGCACCTGCCGCGGCTGCCTTTGGTGCAGCACCGCCTGGCCAATGGCCTGCACGTGGTGGCCATGCGCGACCCGGCCACGCCCACGGTGGCGGTGCAGATGTGGTTCGGCGTGGGCGGGCGCGACGACCCGCCCGGGCGTTCGGGCTTTGCGCACCTGTTCGAGCACCTCATGTTCAAGGGCACGCGCCACATGCCCAGCGAGATGTTCGACCGCCTGACCGAAGACGTGGGCGGCTACAGCAACGCCTTCACCGTCGAAGACGTGACGGCCTACCAGAGCCTGGTGCCGGCGAATCATCTCGAACGTTTGCTCTGGGCCGAAGGCGAGCGCCTGGCCAGCCTGAAGCTCGACCAGGCCACCTTCGACAGCGAGCGCGCCGTGGTGCAGGAAGAGTTTCGCGAGCGCGTGCTGGCCGCGCCGTATGGGCGGCTGTTCAACGCCCTGCCCGGCCTGGCCTTCGAGCGCGGGGCGTACCGGCGGCCGGTGATCGGCAACATCGACGAATTGAACGCGGCCACGCTCGACGACGTGAAGCGCTTCCACGCCACCTGGTACCGCAGCGACAACGCCACCTTGATCGTGGTCGGAGACTTCGATCCGCTGCAGTTGCAGGTTTGGGCCGAGCGCTACCTGGGCACGGTGCCGCGCCCGGCGCAGCCGCTGCCAGCACGTGCCGCGACGGCGGCACCGGCGCTGCAGCCGCGCCGGGTGGCCTTGCATGGCCCGCAGGTGCCGCTGCCCGCCGTGGCGCTGCTGTGGCGCGGGCCGCCGGCGCGCAGCCCGGACGCGCCGGCGCTGTCGGTGGCGGCGTCCTTGCTCGGCGAGGGCGACTCGTCGCGGCTCAACGAGGCGCTGGTGGTGGGCCGGCGCAGCGCGCAGTCCGCCGGCTTCAGCAGCGCGCTTCACGCCCAGGCTGGCATGCTGGTGGCGCTTGCCATCGCCGCGGGTGGCCAGGACGCGGCGCAACTGGCGCCGCAACTGCGGCGCGAAATCGAGCGCCTGGCACGGCGGCCGATCGACCCGGCTGAACTGGCCAAGGTGCGCAACCAGCTCGTCACCCAGGTGCTGTCGGCGCGCCAGCGGCCCGACGGCAAGTGCGAGGCCGTGGGCTGGGCGCTGGCCCTGCACGGCCAGGCCAGCCGCGCCGACCGTGAGCTTGATTTGCTACAGGCCGTCACCGCCAGCGGCGTGCAGCGCGCCCTGGCCCGGCACGTGCTGGGCCGCGCGCACCTGAGCCTGCACTACAGCCAGGAGCCCAAGCCTTGATCAGCCGCCGCCACGGCCTGGGCGCGCTGGCCGCCGCTTGGGCCTGCCCAGCGGCCTGGGCGCAACAACCTGGGGCGGGTCGGCCTGGCGTGGAGCTGCCGCCCGAGCCCGCGCCGGCGCTGTCGGTGGCGGCGTCCT
>JAYUPO010000059.1:0-5174 GCA_043760085.1 Burkholderiales bacterium | reverse complement strand
CCGAGCTGGGCCGTGTCCGCTGGGCCGACGTGTTTGCCACCCGGGTTGACCGCAAGCTCCTGTCGCAGCGGCGCAAGGAAGAAGACCACGACATCGCCAGCGCGTTCGAACTTGGCGTGCGCAACGGCGAACTGCGCACGCCGCAGGCGGCTGTTTCGAGCCGCGAACTCGAAACCATGCTGCGCCGCTTCACCCTGCCGGCACGCCAGGTGACACAGTTCGACCGGCTGCCAATTCCGTTTCGCGCCGTGGCCACCGACATGGAGTCGGGTGACGCGGTGGTGCTCAGCGACGGCGACCTGGCCCTGGCCCTGCGTTCCAGCATGAGCGTGCCGGGCCTGTTTGCGCCCACCGAGTGGCAAGGCCGGTTGCTCGGTGACGGCGGCTTGGTCAACAACGTGCCGGTGGATGTGGCGCGCGCCATGGGCGCCGATGTGGTGATCGTCGTCAACGTGGGCACGCCGCTGGCCGGGCGCGACACGCTGGGCTCGGTGATCGGCGTGACGGCGCAGATGGTCAACATCCTCACCGAACAAAACGTGCGTCGCAGCCTGGCCAGCCTGCGCGGCGGCGACCTGCTGATCCAACCCCAACTCGGCACGCTGGCGGCGAGCGATTTTGAACAAGCCATCCGGCTCGTCGGACTGGGCGAGGAAGCTGCCGCCGGCATGCGCCAGGCGTTGCACGCGCTGGCACTGGAACCCGCTGCATATGCCGCGGCGCAGCAAGCGCGCCGCAGCTGGCAGGGCCCCCAGCCAGCGCTGGCGTTTGTTGATTTCACGGGCAGCACGATCACCAACCCCAAGCGCTTTGCCGCACAACTGGAAACCCAACCCGGCCAGCCCTTCGATGTGCAGCGTGCTGAACGCGACACGCGCCACCTGGCGGCCAGTGGTGACTATTCGCGCACCAACTACAGCTTGCAACGGCGCGAGCAGAGCGAGGGGCTGGTGTTCGAGCTGGAAGACAAGCCCTGGGGGCCGAACTACCTTCGCGTGGGGCTGGATCTGTCCACCGACTTTGCCGGGCGCAGCGCCTTCAACCTCAAGCTCAGCCACAACCGCCACTGGCTCACCGCGAATGGCACCGAGTGGCGCAACCGGCTCCAGCTCGGCGAAGTGCCGGCGCTGAGCACGGAGCTCTATCACCCGTTGAATTGGACGCTGGGCCTGTCCAACGACTGGTTTGCCGCCGCCTGGGCCAACCTGGAGCAGCGGCGCGTTGCGCTGTTTTCACCGTTGGACGGCGCGGAACAAGCGCAGTTCAACCGCACCCTGACGCGCGTGGGGCTGGACATCGGGCAGCCCTGGGCCGCGCTGGGCGAGCTGCGCCTGGGGCTGGCGCAAACCATTCTGCGCACCAGCCCGCACTTGCTGGGCAGCGACTACACCGGCGCGCGCGTGGTCGAGCTGAACTACGAAACCGGCCTGCGCGCGCGCGTGGTCATTGACCAGCTCGACTTCGCCTCGTTCCCACAGTCGGGTTACCGCGCCGAAGCCGAGGCCCATGGCGGGCGGCGCAGCGGCACGCTCGACGAATCATTCTTCCGCCTGGAGGCGCAGGGCACCTATGTTCACAGCGTCGGCGCTGACACCTTTGCCGCGCACGCAGCACTGCAACTCTCGCAGCAGCAGGCCAGTGTGCTGCTGGGCCGCTACCCATTGGGCGGGTTTCACAACCTGTCGGGCTACCAAACCGGCCAGCTCTACGGCAACCAATTGCTGTTCACCCGGCTGACCTGGTATCGCCGCCTGCCCACGGCGCCGGCGCTCACGCGCGGCTTCTTCGTCGGCGCCACACTCGAAGCCGGCAATGTGTGGGATCGGCGCGGCCAAATCAAGCTGCATGACCTGCGCAAAGGCGCCAGCCTGTTCATCGGCGCCGACAGCGGCATCGGCCCGCTGTACCTGAGCCTGACCTATGCACCCGGTGGTTCGGCTGGCGTCGTGCTGTTCATCGGCCGGCCTTGAGCTGCCGCAGGCGCTTCAGCCCAGGCCCAGGCAACGTTTCACTTCAGCCACCACCAGTTGTGGCTGCTCATGCACCAACCAGTGGCTGGCACCCGGTACGCGCTGCAGCCGCAGTTGCGGCACCCAGCGCTCCAGGCCGTCAAGCAGGCCGGGCAACAGCGCTGCGTCGCCCTCGCCCCACAGCACCGTGGTGGGCACGCGCGAGGTCACGGCTTCATCTGGCAAGACGATGGTGTTGACCGCATCTTGCGCGCTGCCAGACGGCTTCAGCGGCGAGGCCACGTAGTAGTTCAGCCCGCCTTGCAGGCCACGCCGCCACACCGCCTCATACGCCTGGCGCAGCTCGGCATTGAGCCAGGGCGGCGCGGCTTCGCCGCCATCTGCCAGGCGATGCAAGAAGCGCCACAGGCGGGCGAAATTGTTCTCGCTGAGCAATTGCGCGGCATCGGGCCGGCACAGGAAGTTCATGTAGGCGCTGGCCGCCTGTTGCGCCGGGTTGTCGCGCAAGTCGCGCAGGAATGTGGCCGGGTGGGGCGAATTGATGATCAGCAACTGGCCAATGGCCTGGGGCTGCTGCGCCGCGATGTTCCAGGCCACCGCGCCGCCCCAGTCGTGGGCCACCAGCAAGTCGATCTGGCCGCCAAGTTGTTCGATCAGCGCCAGCACATCGGCCACCAGGTGCTTGGGGCGATAGTCGGCGGCATCGGCCGGCGCCGACGAGCGCTCGAAGCCACGCAGGTTGGGCGCCACGCACAGCGCATGGTCTTGCAGGGCCAGCATCACCTCGTCCCACACGAATGCGGCTTCGGGGAAGCCGTGCAAGAACAGCACGCGCTTGGCCGCCGGGCTTTGGTTGCGCCGGCAAGAAAGCATGATGCCGTGCGGCAGCGCGGCATCGAAGGTTTCAATCATGTGCGGCCTTTCGGGTCCAGGCGTGCAGGGCCTGCGCGGCATCGGCCACGCCCGCGCCCGACAACGCCGAGAACAGGCAAATGCCGATGTCGGCTTCTTCGGAGCTGAACCCGGCCAACACCGCCTGCGTGGCCGCCAGCGACTTTGCGGCCTCGTTCTTGGACAGCTTGTCGCTCTTGGTCAGCAGCACCAGCAGCCGCACCGAGCCGTTCACCACGCGCGGCGCCAGCAGTTCCAGCAAGCGCAAATCGAGCGGCGTGCAGCCGTGGCGTGAATCGATCATCACCACCACGCCGCACAGGCTGCGCCGCAGCACCAGGTACTGCGCCATCACCTCTTGCCAGCGCAGCTTGGCCTGGCGTTCCACGGCTGCATAGCCATAGCCGGGCAAGTCAGCAAACAAGGTGTCGGCGGCATCCTTGGGGCCGAGTTCGAACAGGTTGATGTGCTGCGTGCGCCCCGGTGTGCGCGAGGCGAAGGCCAGGCGTTTTTGCTGCGCCAGGCGGTTGATAGCGGTGGACTTGCCGGCGTTGCTGCGGCCCACGAAAGCGATCTCGGGCAGCTCGGTTTGCGGCAGTTGGTCGAGCTTGGCGGCGGTGGTCAGGAAACGCGCTGTGTGTGTCCAGGCCAGGGCTGCTCGTGCCTGGTTCAACGCCGGGTTCAGGTTTGCGCCAAGCGCGGTGGAGAGCGTTGTCATGAAGCATTGTAAAATCGACGGGTTTGATTCGGCACAACTGAATCTGCCCGCACCAACAATGTGTTCAACGAAGGCCCCGACATGAAGTCGCCCCTTGCCCTGGTTTCCCTGCTATTTGCAACACTTGCCACCGCTTTGTGCGGCACCGCCCTTGCCGCTGAAGGCGCTGCCGCCAAAAAGGCCGATCTGGCCAAGGGGCAGGATCTGTCCACCCAGGTCTGCGCCGCCTGCCACACCGCAGACGGCAGCCGCGGCAGCCCGGCCAACCCGATCCTGCAAGGCCAGCACCCGGAATACCTGGCCAAACAGTTGGGCGAGTTCAAATCGGGCAAGCGCAACAACCCGGTCATGAAGGGCTTTGCGGCGACCTTGAGTGAGGCCGACATGCTCAACGTCTCGACCTATTACGCCGGCAAGCAGGCCAAGCCCGGCTTTGCGAAGCAGAAAGACCTGGTCAAGCTGGGCGAAAAGATCTACCGCGCCGGCATTGCCGACAAGGCCGTGCCGGCATGCTCCGGCTGCCATGGCCCGGCGGGCTCGGGCATGCCGGCGCAGTACCCGCGCGTGGCCGGCCAGCATGCCGACTATGCAGAGGCGCAAATGCTCGCCTTTCGCGGCGGCCAGCGCGCCAATGGGCCGAAGATGGTGGCCATTGCCGCGCGCATGAGCGACCGCGAGATCAAGGCCGTGAGCGACTACATGGCCGGGCTGCGCTGAAGCCGCGCGTTCACACACGCTCATTCCAAGCCGGTTGCGCAACCGGCTTTTTCACGCCCGCAGCCGGCATGCAGTAAGGTCTGCGCGTCCCGCGCGACCCTCACCCACGCGCAGCAGGAGGCAGCATGCACTTTCACCCTGACCGGGGCTTCAAACACCCCGTTGCATCGGACATCACCCCGCCGGCGGTTTACGCGCAGCGGCGCGCGCTGCTCAAACAACTTGCTGCAGCGGGCCTGGGCACCGCCCTGGCCGCCTGGGCGGCACGCGACGCGCTGGCCCAGGCCGCCGCGCCGGCCAAGTTGGCGGCGTTGCCAGGCGCCAAAAGCACGCTGGCCGGCGCCATGACGATGGAAAAGCTCACGTCCTACCAGGACGTCACCACCTACAACAACTTCTATGAGTTCGGCACCGACAAGGCCGACCCGGCGCGCCATGCCGGCAGCTTGAAGACGCGGCCGTGGGCCGTGGTGGTGGAAGGCGAATGCGCCCGACCCGGCACCTACGACCTTGAGGCGCTGCTCAAGCTCAAGCCCATGGAAGAACGCATCTACCGGCTGCGCTGCGTCGAAGGCTGGTCGATGGTGATCCCCTGGGTGGGCTATTCGCTGGCCGAGTTGATCAAGCGCGCCGAGCCCAATGGCAACGCCAGGTTCGTGCAGTTCGTGACCTTGGCCGACAAGGCGCAGATGCCCGGTGTGCGTTCATCGGTGCTTGATTGGCCCTATGTCGAAGGCCTGCGCCTTGACGAGGCCCTGCACCCGCTGGCGCTGCTGGCGTTTGGCTTGTATGGCGAAGTGCTGCCCAACCAGAACGGCGCGCCGGTGCGGCTGGTGGTGCCGTGGAAGTACGGCTTCAAGTCGGGCAAGTCCATCGTG
>JAYUPO010000058.1:0-2128 GCA_043760085.1 Burkholderiales bacterium | reverse complement strand
TAAGCGCGCTGCGCCAGGGTCATGGCCATGGCGACGTTCTGTTCCACCAGCAGCACCGAGGTGCCCAGGGCATTGATGTCGCGGATGGCGCGGAACATCTCCTGCACGATGAGCGGCGCCAGGCCCAGGCTGGGCTCGTCGAGCAACAGCAGGCCAGGGCGCGCCATCAGGGCGCGCGCAATGGCCACCATCTGCTGCTGCCCGCCCGAAAGCGCCCCGGCCGGCGCGCGCAGCTTTTCTTGCAGCACCGGGAACAGCGCCAGCACCTGGGCCAGCGTGTCGCGCCGGCGCGAGCGCGCCGCGGGTGTGAAGCTGCCGAGTTCGAGGTTTTCGAGCACGCTCATGCCGGTGAACAGGCGCCGGCCTTCGGGCACCAGGGCAATGCCGGCGGCGCAGAACTTGTGCGCCGCCAAGTGGGTGATTTCCTGCCCTTGCCAGTGCAGCGTGCCGGCGCGCGCACGCAGCAGTCCGGCCACGGCGTTGATCAGCGTGGTCTTGCCCGCGCCGTTGGGGCCGACCACGCACACCAGCTCACCCGGTTGCACGCGCAACGACACGTCCCACAGCGCCGGCGCCGCGCCATAAGCCACGCCCAAGCCCTGTACTTCAAGCATGGGGCTGGCCCAGGTAGGCGGCCACCACGTCGGGGCGCTGCATCACTTGCTGCGGGCTGCCTTCGGCCAGCAACCGGCCCTGGTTGAGCACGGCGATGCGGTCGGTCAGCGCCATCACGGCGTGCATGACATGTTCGACAAAGACGATGGTGGCGCCGCGTTCGCGGATTTGCCGGATGGTGGCCACGGCATGGTCGATCTCGCTCGGCGTCAGGCCCGACAGCACTTCGTCCAGCAACACCAGGCGCGGGCGCGAAGCCAGCGCGCGCGCCAGCTCCAGGAACTTGCGCTGGTGCAGGTTCAGCTCATCGGGCAGGGCCTGCGCCTTGTCTTGCAGGCCGGTGAATTCAAGCCACTGCCAGGCCTCAGTGCGGGCCTGCCTTTCGCTCAGCGCCGCACCGCCGAACATGGCCACCAGCGCCACGTTGTGCAGCACCGAAAGGTGCGCAAACGGCCGCGGAATTTGATAGGTGCGGGCCAGCCCGGCGCGCGCAATGCGGTGTGCGGGCAAACCGGCAAGCTGCTGGCCGGCGAAGACGATGCTGCCGCCGTTGGCGGCGTAGTGGCCGCTGACCACATTGATGAAGGTTGACTTGCCTGAACCGTTAGGCCCGAGCAGGCCAAGGATCTCGCCTTCGCGCACTTGCAGGCTCACGCCTTGCAGCGCCTGCACGCCCTTGAACGACTTGGACAGGTCGCGCACGTCGAGCAAAGGCTGTCCCGCCGCCACCCGGCTTGGCCCGGGCGGCGCTGCGGCCGGCACCGGCGCCGGTACCGGTGCGGCCGCTATAGGCGTCACAGCTGGCGCACGCCGTGGCCGGCGCTTCATGAAGTGGCCCAGCAGCCCATCGGGCATGAACAGGATCACCGCCACCAGCACCGCGCCCACCGCGGCCTTGCCGGCCAGCGCATGGTCACCCGCCGTGAAGGCATAGATCAGCGCGGTGATGGCCGCCGCGCCCACCGCCGGCCCGGCCCAGTGCCGCGTGCCGCCCAGCACGCTCATCAACACCACGGTGAGCGGCACGGTGATGTTGAAGGTTTCGCCCGCGGTCACGTAGTTCACGAACAAGGCGTGGATGCCGCCGGCCAAACCGGCCAATGCACACGACAGGCCGAACGCCAGCAGCTTGTAGCGGTAGGTGGGCACGCCCATCACCTCGGCCACGTCTTCATCGTCATGAATGGCGAACAGCCCCGTGCCCAGGCGCGAGCGCTGCACCCACCACGAGATATACAAGCTGGCCAGCGCGGCGGCCAGCGCCAGCAGGTAGATCGAACTCGACGCCGTGGGCCCGACCTTGGGCACGGCCACGCCGGCCAGCGAGATGCCCGGGCCGCCGTCAATGCGCGTGTTGAGCACGATGGTGGCCACGACGAAGGTGACCGCCAACGTTAGCAGTGCAAACAACTCACCGCGCACCGACTTGACGCGAAACACCACGGCGCCCAGCACCAGGCCCAACGCGGCGGCCAGGGCCGCGGCCAGCGGCAGCGTGGCCAGGAAGGGCCAG
>JAYUPO010000057.1:0-2139 GCA_043760085.1 Burkholderiales bacterium | reverse complement strand
GGGCGCCCAGCACCTCATCCAGGTGCAGGTAGTCGCTGTAGTTCAAGGCCGCTCCTCGCGGCTGTCAGCGCCGCCACGCCGCGAAGCTACCACCGTTGCGCGCCAGTTCCAGCAGCAGCGGCGCGGGTTCCCACCAAGCGCCATGTTTTGCGTGCAGGCTCTGCACGGTTGCGGCCACCGCCGGCAAACCAATGCGATCAGCCATGAACATCGGCCCGCCCTGCGTGGCAGGGAAGCCATAGCCGGTGAGCATGATCAGGTCGATGTCGCTGGCGCGCTGGGCAATGCCTTTTTCCAACAGCCGCGCGCCTTCATTCACCATACCGTAAACGCAGCGTTCCAGCATCTCATCCACGCCGATGGGGCGGCGCTCAATGCCCAGGGTTGCCGACTCGGCGACGATGAAGTCTTCCACCACGGGGTCGCGCAGCGGCTTGCGGTGCCCGGCTTCGTAGCGGTACCAGCCGGCGCCGCTCTTCTGGCCGTTGCGGCCCATTTCCACCAGCTTCAGGATCAGGTCGCTCCAGCGCCGGTCTGGCGCGCGCGTGGCCACTTGTGCCTTGCGGGTTGGGTAGCCCACATCGGTGCCCGCCAGGTCTTGCACGGCGAACACGCCCATGGCGTAGCCGATGCCGGTGAGGGCCGCATCCACCTCGTGCGGCAAGGCGCCGTCTTCCACCAGGAAGTGCGCCTCGCGGTGGCTTTGCCGGAACAGCGCATTGCCGATGAAGCCCGGGTACACCCGCGCCAACACCGCGCTCTTGCCGATGCGCGGGCCCAGCGCCATGAGCGTGGCGATCACGTCGGGCGCGGTGGCATCGGCCCGCACCACCTCCAACAATCGCATCACATGCGCGGGGCTGAAGAAGTGCGCGCCAATCACGTCTTGCGGGCGCCGGGTGGCGCTGGCAATGGCGTTGATGTCCAGGCCCGAGGTGTTGGTGGCCAAAATGGCGCCCGGCTTGGCCACCGCGTCAATTTGCGCGAACAAGCGCTGTTTGAGGCCCAGGTCTTCGAACACGGCTTCGATGAACAAATCAGCCGGGGCCAGGTCTTGAATTTCGAGTGTGCTGGTGATCAAGGCCAGGCGCTGCGCCACGTCTTCAGGCTCGAGCTTGCCGCGCGCCGCGCTGGCGTCGTAGGTGTCTCGCACGCGCGCCAGGCCGCGTTGCAATGCCGCGGCATCGGCCTCATACAAACACGCAGCGATGCCGGCATTGGCCAAGGACATGGCAATGCCCGTGCCCATGGTGCCGGCGCCGATGATGGCCACGCTTTGCACTGGCCGCGTGGGCGTGTTGGCGGGCAGACCAATGACTTCAGCCGCGGCGGCACGGGCAAGTTCGAAGTGCGCGGCGGCGCGTTCATGGTCAGCCGGGGTCAGTTCAAAGACGCTCATGTCATTCTTTAGGTTTGGATGCTTCTGGCCGCAACGGCGCAGCCTTGCCTTCCACGAATTCGCGCAAGCGTTGCTCCACCTCCGGCGGGCGCGCCATGGCGGAATTGAGTTGCTCGACGAACAGCCCGTCGTCGTGCGACAAGTCTTGAATGCGAGGCAGCACGTTCACGATCTTCCAGTTGGTTTCAATCGTGTTCTGCGCAATGCGCAGCGCCAGCTCGCGCGCCTTCGGCAAGGCCTGGCCGGCGCCCACCACATAGCGCACGATGTGTTCCTGCAAGCCCTCAGTCGGGTCGAGCAGGCGGCCGGTGAGCATCATGTCGGTCATCACCGTCGTGCCCACGATGCGCTGGATGCGCACCGTGCCGCCACCGCCCACAAAGATGCCGCGCTGACCTTCGGGCAGGCCGAAGAAGGCCGTGTCGTCGCAGACGCGAATGTGTGCCGCGCAGGCCAGTTCCAGGCCACCGCCCACCACGGCGCCGTGCAGCGCGGCCACGAAGGGGATGGGGCCGCGCTCGATCTCATCAAACACCACATGCCAGTTGTGGCGCTTGCGCTTGCGCGGCGGCGCCACCTTGCCGCTGGCGCGGGCTAACGCTTCAGACAAGTCAAGCCCGGCGCAAAAGTTGCTGCCGTAACCATGCAGGATGGCCACGTTGGCTTCTTCGTGGGCGCGATGAACCGCTGCCAGCAGGGCGATGATGACGGCGTTGCTGATGGCATTGCGCTTGTCGGGG
>JAYUPO010000056.1:0-5212 GCA_043760085.1 Burkholderiales bacterium | reverse complement strand
TGGCGGCAGACCAGCCCGATCTCGAAGCCGTGCAGCTCACCTACAGCAACCCTGAAACCGGCGGCCACGCCGAAAACATCCTGGGCTTTTACGCCCTCATGCTGCGCCCAGGCCAGACGTTGAAACTGCCCGTGCGCAGCCCGGCCATGGTGTTTCATGTCATCGAAGGCGGCGCTTTGGTGCAGGTTGATGCGCAACGCTTCACACTGCTTGAGGCCGACACCTGCTGCGCGCCGGGCTACACGCCGGTGTCGCTGGTCAACCCATCGCCCACGCAGCCGGCCTTCATCTTCATCGCCGACGAAACCCCGCTGCACACCAAGCTGGGCGTGTTTGAGACGCGCGGCTGAACTGCACAACCCGGCTTGACCTGGCCCAGATCGCACAGAAGGAACACAACATGACCGATGCCACCGCCAACCCGATGGGCCTGATGGGCTTCGAATTCGTTGAGTTCGCCTCGCCCACGCCGAATGTGCTGGAACCCTTGTTCGAGACCCTGGGCTTCAGCCTGGTCGCCAGGCATCGCTCGAAAGACGTGGTGCTGTACCGCCAGGGCGGCATCAACTTCATCGTCAACCGCGAGCCCAAAAGCCCGGCGGGCTACTTTGCGGCCGAGCATGGCCCGTGCGCCTGCGGCCTGGCGTTTCGCGTCGCCGATTCGCACGCCGCGTATGCGCGCGCGCTCGCCCTGGGCGCGCAGCCGCTGGACATGCAGACCGGCCCGATGGAGCTGCGCCTGCCGGCCATCAAGGGCATCGGCGGCGCGCCGCTGTATTTGATCGACCGCTTTGAAGACGGTGCGTCGATCTACGACATCGACTTCGCCTTCCTGCCCGGCGCGAACCGCCGCCCGCCGGGCCATGGCCTGAAAAGCATCGACCACCTCACGCACAACGTCTACCGCGGCCGCATGGGTTTCTGGGCCGACTTCTACACGCGGCTGTTCAACTTCCGCGAACTGCGCTACTTCGACATCCAGGGCGAATACACCGGCCTGGCGTCCAAGGCCATGACCGCGCCCGACGGCCTGATCCGCATTCCGCTGAACGAGGAAAGCAAGCAAGGCGGCGGCCAGATCGAGGAGTTCCTGATGAAGTTCAACGGCGAGGGCATCCAGCACGTGGCCTTGATTTGCGACGACCTGCCCGCCACGGTGGACCGCCTGGCGCTGGCGGGCGTGCCCTTGATGACCGCGCCGAACGACATCTACTACACGATGCTGAGTGAACGCCTGCCCGGCCATGGGCAAGACGTGGCGGCGCTGCAAACCCGCGGCATCTTGCTCGACGGTTCCACCGCAGGCGGCCAGCCGCGCTTGCTGCTGCAAATCTTCTCGCAAACCGTGCTCGGCCCGGTGTTCTTTGAATTCATTCAACGCCGCGGCGACGAAGGCTTTGGCGAAGGCAATTTCAAAGCCTTGTTTGAATCGTTAGAACGCGATCAGGTGCGGCGCGGGGCGCTGGAGGTCAAGGGCTAGAACGACATCGACGCTCAAATCCACGCTTAGGCACGCACCAACTATTTCAGAAGTGAAAGCCGTCACCGCATCTCGACATTGGCGGTGTGTAAGCGCTTTGCACGGCGCAGCGCCTGGTTTGGCGCCGGTGGTCGGGTCAACACCTTGGCCAATCGCTTCTGGTCTTGCACTGAAACGCGGATGAATTTGTCTTTCACGAATCCACCTTCACGTTGCCGTCCTTCACCACCTTGCCCCACTTCTCTTGCTCGCTGCGAATGAACTGGGCGAACTTCTGCGCGCTGCCGCCACCGTCTTCGGCGCCGTAGGTGTCCATGCGTTCCTGCACATCGGGCATGGCCAGGATGGTGTTCACGTCGCGGTTAACCTTGTCAACCATGTGCGCCGGCAACTTGCCCGGCCCGACCAGGCCGTACCAGGTGGTGGCCTCGAAGCCTTCGTAGCCTTCTTCCTGCATGGTGGGCACGCCGGGGTGGCCCTTGGCGCGCTTGGTGCGCGTTTGCGCGATGGCCACGACGCGGCCGTTCTTCACATGCGGTGTGGCCGCGGTCATGGTTTCGAAGCTGAATTGAATCTGGCCGCCGATCAGATCCGTCAGCAAGGGGCCGCTGCCCTTGTACGGAATGTGCAGCGCATCGACCTTCGCGCGCTGCTTGAACATTTCCAGCGCCAGGTGCTGGGCCGAGCCCGCGCCGGCCGAGCCGAAGCTCACCGCGCCGGGCCTGGCTTTGCACAGGGCCACGATGTCGGCCACGTTCTTCACGCCTTGCGCCGGGTTGGCGATCAACAGGTTGGGCGTGACGCCCACCAGCACGATGGGCGTGAAATCGCGCTCGATGTTGTAGCGCAGCTTGGGTTGCAGGCTGGCCGCCAGGGCGTGGCTGTTGATGTGCGCCATGAGCAAGGCGCTGCCGTCGGCCGGCTGGGTGGCCATGTACTCGGCCGCCAGCACGCCGGCCACGCCGGCCTTGGTTTCAACGATCACCTGCTGGCCCCACATGGCCGTGAGCTTTTGCGCCACCACGCGGGCCAGCGCGTCGGTGCCACCGCCGGGCGGAAACCCGACCACGATGCGCACCGGGCCGCTGGGCCACTCTTGTGCGCGCAGCGCCGGCAGGGCCAGGCCCGCGGCGGCGCCGGCGGCGGCCTGGATGAAGGTTCTTTTGTGCATCATGTTCTCCGGTTAACGTTTGGTTCAAGCCGTCGCCGGCAGCGCGCCGGCCTGCGGGTGCGCCGCGTAGAAATCCATCGCCGCTTGCACGCCGCTGCCGGCCAAGGGCACGCCGGCAAGCTTCAGCCCCATCTCGCAGCCGGCCAGCGCGGCCAGCAAGGTCAGGTCGTTGCTGTCGCCGAGGTGGCCGATGCGGAACATGCGGCCCTTCAGCTTGCCCAGGCCGGTGCCCAGCGAAAGATCAAAGCGCTTGTGGATGAGTGCGCGCACGCGGTCGGCGTCAACGCCCTGCGGCAGCACCACGCCGGTGAGGATGGGCGAGTGCAGCGCGGCATCCTGGCACTGCATTTGCAAGCCCCAGGCCGCCACCGCGGCGCGCACGCCGGCGGCCCAGCGCTGGTGGCGCGCAAACACATTGGCCAGGCCTTCGTCTTGCAGCATTTCTAACGCTTCATACAAGCCGTAGAGCAAATTGGTGTTGGGCGTGTAGGGGAAGTAGCCGCCCTTGTTCATGTCGAGCATTTCGTCCCAGGCCCAGAAGGCTTTGGGCAATTGCGCGGTCTTGCTGGCCTCAATGGCCTTGGGCGACAAGGCGTTGAAGCTGATGCCCGGCGGCAGCATCAGCCCCTTTTGCGAGCCGCTGACCGTGACATCCACGCCCCATTCATCGTGCCGGTAGTCGGCACTGGCCAGGCCCGAAACGCTGTCCACCAGCAGCAGCGCGGGGTGGCCGGTGGCGTCGATGGCGCGGCGCACGGCGGCGATGTCGGAGGTGACGCCGGTGGAGGTTTCGTTGTGCACCACGCACACCGCCTTGATGGCCTGAACGCCATCGGCGCGCAGGCGTTGTTCGATCAGGTCCGCCTGCACGCCGCGGCGCCAACTGTGCGGCAGGCCGACCTCATCGACGCCCGGCAGCGCCAGGAACTCAGGCTTCAGGCCCAGGCGCAGCGCGATCCTTTGCCACAGCGTGGCGAACTGGCCGGTTTCATACATCAGCACGCCATCACCCGGCGACAAGGTGTTCACCAGCGCCGCCTCCCACGCGCCGGTGCCCGAAGCCGGGTAAATGACCACCGGGTGGCGCGTCTGGAAAATGCGCTGCAGGCCTTCAAGCACGCTGCGGCCCAGGCCGGCAAATTCAGGCCCGCGGTGGTCGATGGTGGGCAGGCTGATGGCGCGCAAGATGCGGTCGGGCACCGGGCTGGGGCCGGGTATCTGCAAGAAGTGGCGGCCGCTGGCGTGGTGGTTCAGCTTCATCGGGGCTCCTGGGTAGGCATGTAGTTTTGCATACAGAATGAGCCATGCCCGCCACGCTTTCACCACCTCGCCCGGCCAGCGCGCAAGCGCAAGAACTCGAGCGCCGACTGCGCGAACACACCCAAGGCGAGGTGCACTTCGACGCCGCCGCGCGCGGGCGCTATGCCACCGATGCGTCGATCTACCAGGTCATGCCGCTGGGCGTGTTCGTGCCGCGCAATGATGATGATGTGGCCACGGCATTGGCCATCGCGCGCGAGCAGCACACCCCTGTGCTGGCGCGCGGCGGCGGCACCTCGCAATGCGGCCAGACCACCGGCTCGGGCCTGGTGGTGGATGTGAGCAAGCATCTGCGCAACGTGCTGGCGTTTGACCGGGAAGCCGCCACCGTGGAAGTGCAGCCCGGCCTGGTGCTCGATGCACTTAACCTTTGGCTTAAGCCGCATGGCCTGTGGTTCCCGGTGGATGTTTCAACCAGCGCGCAGGCCACGCTGGGCGGCATGGCGGGCAACAACAGTTGCGGCAGTCGCAGCATCGCCTACGGCAACATGGTGCACAACGTGCTGGGTGCGCAGGCCTGGTTGTCGGATGGCCGCTTGCTGAACTTCGGCCCGCAGGCCACGCTGGGCGCAGCCGAATCAAGCATCGCCGCCTTCGTGCATGGCCTGGCCATGCAGCAGCGCGATGAGATCGAAGCGCGCTGGCCCAGGCTGCTGCGCCGCGTGGGCGGCTACAACCTCGACATCTTTCACCCGCAAAGCGAACGCCCCTACACCGCAGACGGCACGGTGAACCTGGCGCATTTGCTGGTGGGCAGCGAAGGCACGCTGGCCTTCACGCGCAGCCTCACGTTAAAACTCAGCCCCTTGCCGCGCGCCAGGGTGCTGGGGGTGGTGAACTTCACGCGCTTTGCCGCGGCCATGGCAGCGGCGCAGCACATCGTCAAGCTCGGGCCCAGTGCGGTGGAGCTGGTGGACCGCACGATGATCGAGCTGGCGCGCGCCAACCCGGCGTTCCGGGCGGTGATTGAAGCCGCATTGATCCGTGCGCCCGAAGCTGTTCTGCTGGTTGAATTCAGCGGCGACGAGCATGGCGCGCTGCTGCGCCAACTGCGTGCCTTGGGCGAATTGATGGCTGACCTGGGCGAGCCGAACAGCGTGGTGGACATGCCCGACGAAGCGCCGCAAAAGGCGCTGTGGGAAGTGCGCAAGGCCGGCCTGAACATCATGATGAGCCTGAAGGGCGACGGCAAGCCGGTGAGCTTCATCGAAGACTGCGCCGTGCCGCTGGAGCACCTGGCC
>JAYUPO010000055.1:0-5237 GCA_043760085.1 Burkholderiales bacterium | reverse complement strand
GCCAGCATGCTGAAAGCCTGGGCGTGGAAATCTTTCCCGGCTTCACGGCCGCCGAAGTGCTGTATGACGAGCAAGGCCGGGTCACCGGGGTGGCCACCGGCAACCTGGGTGTGGGCAAGGATGGGCAGCCGCATGACGGCTTTCAACTCGGCATGGCGCTGAACGGCAAGTACACCTTTTTTGCCGAAGGCGCGCGCGGCCACCTGGGCAAGCAACTCCTGGCCAAGTACGCGCTCACAGAAGGCCGCGACCCACAGAGCTTTGCCATCGGCATCAAAGAGCTGTGGGAAGTGCCCGCCGACAAGGCGCAGCCGGGCAAGGTGGTGCACACCGCCGGCTGGCCGATGGTCGATGACACTTTCGGCGGCGGCTTCCTGTATCACCTGGCAGACAACCAGGTGACGCTGGGTTTCGTGATCGGGCTGGACTACAAGAACCCCTGGCTGAGCCCGTTCGACGAGATGCAGCGCTGGAAAACCCACCCGGCAATCAAGCAACACATCGAATGCGGCAAGCGCATCAGCTATGGCGCGCGCGCGATCAACAACGGTGGCTTGCAGGCCTTGCCCAAGCTGGTGTTCCCGGGCGGCGCCTTGCTGGGGTGTGACGCGGGCACCATGAACGCCTCGCGCATCAAGGGCAGCCATGCGGCGCTGAAGACCGGCATGCTGGCCGCCGAGGCCGCGTTCGAGGCGCTGGCCGCCGGGCGCGCGCACGACGAGCTGGCGGCCTACCCTGCGGCGTTTGAAGCCAGCTGGCTGCACACCGAATTGCAGCGCACCAAGAACTTCAAGCTGTGGTTCAAGAAGGGCAAGCTGATCGGCAACTTGATGACCGGCATTGAGCAGTGGTTGCTGCCCAAGCTGGGCGTGAACGCCCCGCCGTGGACGTTGCACAGCACGCAGGCCGACCACCAGACGCTCAAACCGGCGGCTGAGTGCGACAAGTTCGACTACCCCAAACCCGACGGCGTGTTGACCTTCGACCGGCTTTCAAGCGTGTTCGTCAGCAACACGAATCACGAAGAAAACCAGCCCGCGCACCTGACGCTCAAAGACGCCAGCGTGCCGGTGCAATTGAACCTGGCGCGCTATGCCGGGCCCGAGAGCCGCTACTGCCCGGCCGGGGTGTATGAGTTCGTGAAAAACGATGACGGTTCAGACCGCCTGCAGATCAACGCGCAGAACTGCGTGCATTGCAAAACCTGCGACATCAAGGACCCGAGCCAGAACATCGTCTGGGTCACGCCCGAAGGCGGCGGCGGGCCGAACTACGCAGGGATGTGAGCGCAATGCAAAGCGGCCGCGCCTGGTGGCTCAGGCGGGGCGGCGTTGTGTGGCCGGTGCCGGGCCGCGCCGTTCAAGGTGGCGAAACGTGATGCGGCCCTTGCTCAAGTCGTAGGGCGACAGCTCCAGCGAAATCTTGTCGCCGGCCAAAATGCGGATGTGGTTCTTGCGCATCTTGCCCGAGGTGTAGGCCACCAGTTCATGGCCGTTGTCCAGCTTCACGCGGCAGCGTGAATCGGGCAGGATTTCCATCACCACCCCGCTCATTTCAATCAGTTCTTCCTTGGCCATGCGGCCTCCTTCAAAAGCAGGGTTGGCAGCGCAAACGGCCAAGCCGCCGGCCTTGCGGCAGGCGGCTCGTTCGGGCCATGCAACCGAATGGGGCGTTCAGAGTGGAACGATCTTCGAAGCCTGCGGGCCCTTTTCGCCCTGCGTCACTTCAAACTGCACACGCTGGTTTTCGGCCAGGGTCTTGAAACCGCTGCCCTGGATCTGGCTGAAGTGGGCGAACAGGTCTTTGCCGCCGTCGTCGGGCGTGATGAAACCAAAGCCCTTGCCTTCGTTGAACCACTTCACGGTTCCGGATTGAGTCGTCATGTCTATTCCTGAAAATGGCTGGCGCACACGTGCACGCCAGGCGGCAAGAGCCAAGAAAATCTGCGTTGGGGATCGATCGGGGTCGGCCAACGGAACGTTGGCGCGACACAAATTGAAGACCTGCGGGTGGACCGTCTTTGGATGCCTACAGGTGCGATGTTACATCGCGCGCCCCTAAGCCGAGGTATTGACCCGGCAGCGCCCTTGCGCGATGCTCGGCCGCTGACGCTCAAAATGGCCGCTGCCTGATTTCAAGGCAAAGAACAAGTGCAAAGTTCACAACACCCAAGGGGTGCGGCCGTGAATATTCATCGTGCCTGGTTTTTCTGGGCTCAAAACCTTACAACGCAGCACGTCGCGCCGCTCCCCGGCGGCCGGCGTGAGTGGGTTCACCTGGAGATCGTCATGAACATTTCCCTTCACCTCGATGGCCTACGCAAGACCTGCCTGCGTCGTGGCCGAACGTGGTTGTCCCAGGCGGCGACGGCGATTCTGGCCAGTGTCGTCATGTCGAATGCGGCTTGGGCCGCACCGCATGATCCGGGCATTGTTCCGTCGGTGACGCCCATTCCCGATACGGTGTCGCTAAGCCGAGAGGCCGCCACAACGCCTGTCGCGGTGACCGCCCAGGACACCTACGCCTCTTACTTGGTATCGATCCAGAACACGACCACGAATGCGCTCAATGGCGTGACCTTCAACGCAAAAACGGTGGTCGTAACCGCTGCCAAGACGGCGCCAATTGAATCCCAAGGCACTTACCACGTCATCCCGATATCGCCGTCCAGCCCAAGCTGTTCATTGACGACCGCAACGGAGATCAACTGCACCTTCGGCACGCTGGCCCCGGGCAGTAGCGCGGTGTCGTTCGTGGTGGTGGTCAAGGCACCAACGGCCGGCACCGCCATCAACTTCGTTTGGAAAGTCACCGGTTACGAGGGCAACAGTTCCGGGGGCTGCTGCACCCCCAGCGGTACGGCAGTTACGCAGCTCATCACGCAGGACAACCCGGCCATTCGCACCGAATTGAAGTCGTTCGTCAAGGGCACGGGCGGCACGTTCTTCACCGGCACCACGGCCGTGGCCACGGCCACCGACCCCTGGACGACGAACGTCGTCGTTCCGGCTGCCTTTTCCGCCGCCTACACGACGGCATGGATCCTGGAGGGCCCCGGCTCGGGTTCCTGCGCCCCCGACCTGCTGACCTGCAATTCCAGCACTTTGGACATCCCGGGCAGTTTCGCTTCCCTGACGATCACCCTGCGCCGCGACGCCAGCACCATCAAGCCAGGGGCAAAGATTGCCAATGCCAAGGTCTACTACACCCAGGGCAACCTGCCCCTCGTCGAGGTGCTGGATTGCGCCGTGACCGGTGGCCCGCAGCCGGGTGTGCCCTGCATGGAGAAGCGCACGGCCTATACCAAGAAGACTGCACCCACCCCGGAGTGGGAAGGCGACTGGGAATTCGTGATCCGCGCGTTGGATAACGGGCGTTACGAAGGCTGAGTGCTCACGTGCCCCGGCAAGTGGCCCTGCTCAGGCGGGCAGGGTCACTGAAGCGGCTGTCCCGTTACCCAGGCGTTGGCACGCGCCAGCGAGACGACGTCGCCCTTAAGCCCGTAGATTTCTTGCGCCTGCGTCATGGCTGCCAGCGCCTGGGGATGCCGGCCCGCGTAGCGCAGCACCACGGCGAGTTCGCGCCAGGCGTCAGCACGCAAGGTCGGCACTTCGGTCTTTTCAGCCCACGCCAGGGCCTCACGCGCCAATGTTTCGGCCATGGTGAATTCACCACTGCGCGCCAGCAGCGGCGCCCGCGCCAGACGCCACAACACCTGCGCGTCCACATCATCGGGCGCCGCAGCCTGCTGCGCGGTGGACGCCAAGGCCAGCGCCTCGTCATCGCGACCCAGCTCGCGCGCCACCACGGCCAAGACGGCCGCCATCGACGAGAGATAGAACGTTTCACCGCTGCGGGTGAGGAACTCGTAGTCCGGCCGCACTTCACCCTCGGCGCGCGCGAGGTCACCGGCCAAGAGTTCAAGCTGCAATAGCTTCAAGCCGCTGGCGGCCACGCTGACGCCGGGGCCCATGTCGTGCAACGCTGCCCGGGCCTGCTGCATCAGCGCACGTGCCTTGTCAAATTCGCCATTCATGGCCAGCAATTGCGCCAGCGTGCAGTTGATCATGCTTTCAATCTGGCGGTTGCCCAGGCCATCCGCAACGATGCGTTCGCACTGGGCAATGGCCTGCGGCACGGGAAGGGGGCCGAAATAAGCGCTGGTGGCCAAGGCCATTGCCGCTCGCGCAGCGATGCGGGCGTTGCCGGCGCGACGTGCGTGGTGCAGCGACTTGGCCACCGCCGGCCCGTTCTGCGCATAGGCGCCGGCAATGCCGTGCACAAACCCCACCAGCCGCCACGCGGTGGCCAATACATCGTCGGCCTGCTGCACTTCGAGCTGCGGAATCAGCTCCCCGGTCAGGCGCAGAGTCTCTTCGCTCCAGCCTTCCTGTTCGCCGCTGTACAGGCGCAGCAACATGCCCACCAGCCTGGCATCGGCATGCACGCTGGGGTCGTGCTGGCCCGCCGGCGCGTCGGTGCACTCGGCCAGCACAACCCGGGCTTCATCAAAGCGGCCCAGCTCGGTGAGCGCCTCGCCCAGTTCGGGCAGCAGCACATGGCGCGCCGCGTCGCCCGGGCGAGGAATCGCCACCGCGCGGCGCATCAGGCTGGCCGCAGCACCCATGTCGCCCCGCGCAAAGGCGCGCTTGCCGCAACGCGCCAGGCGTGCGCAGGCATCCTGGCCCAGGGCCTGGCCTGCCGCATCGAGCGGGCCCAGCTCGCTGAGGTAGCGGTGCGCCTGTTCGAGGTGGTAGCCGAGGATCTCCTCGAACTCCAAAGCCCGGTCGCGGTCGGCGTTGACACGGTCTGCCCAGCGCACGAATTCAGCGTGCAGGTGAGCGCGCTCGCGCTTGAGCAGGCCGCCATAAACGGTTTCGCGCACCAGGTGGTGGTGGAAACGGTAAACCACCTCGGAAGCGGCGCTGTGCGAGGGTTGCACGAATTGCTTGCGCGCCAGGCTGCCGAGCTGCTCGTCGATGCCCTCACGCATGGCCACCGGCGCCAATGACTGCACGGCCGAGCGCGCGAATTCCAGGCCGATGACCGAAGCCGGCTCCACCGCGGCGCGTTCGCTGCGCGCCAATGTGTCCAGACGCGCTTCCAGCAACGCCTGGATGGTGGGCGGCACGGCGATGTCTGCCAGGGCGCCGGTGCTGACCCACTGCCCATCTACCTGGCGCAACTGGCCGTTGTCGACCAACATCGACAGCATTTGCTCCACGTACAGCGGGTTG
>JAYUPO010000054.1:0-14740 GCA_043760085.1 Burkholderiales bacterium | reverse complement strand
CCGTGCCCGCGAGCAGGTTGAAAAGCTGCTGGCCCGCGCCGGCGCGCGCCACCGCGAACGCCTGCGCCTGGCGCAAACCACGCTGGCCTACACCGTGGACGCCGCCTTCCTGCCCGTGCTGGCCGCCAACGGCCAGCCGCAGGCCGCGGTGTTCAGCACCGCCTATGTGCTGGACAGCGCGGTGCCGGCGCAGCGCCCGGTGTGTTTTGCCTTCAACGGCGGGCCGGGCTCGGCGTCGATCTGGCTGCAATTCGGCGCGCTGGGCCCCAAGCGCGTGGTCATCAATGACGACGGCAGCGCGCCGCAGCCACCGTATGCGGTGGAAGACAACCCGGCCAGTTGGTTCGAACACTTCGACCTGGTTTTCATCGACCCGCCGCACACCGGCTGGTCGCTCAGCGCCAGCGCCGAGGCGCGCAAGAAGCTGCTCAGCGTGGACGGCGACATCGAGGCCCTGTGCGAGTGCGTGCGCGTCTGGCTCACGCGCCATCAGCGCTGGGGCTCGCCGGTGTACCTGGCCGGCGAAAGCTACGGCACCACGCGCGGCGCGGGCATGGCCGACAAGCTCATCGCCATGGGCGTGTCGCTGTCGGGCCTCGTGCTGGTGAGCTGCGCGATGGACTTGCAAAGCATCGTCTTCGCGCCGCGCAACGACTTGCCCTACGCCTTGTTCCTGCCCGCACTTGCCAACGCCGCGCAGTACCACGGCCTGTTGAAAGGGCCGTTAGGGGCTTCGAGCGAAGCGGCGCGTGCCGCGGCCGAAAGCTTCGTGATGGAGGAATACCTCGCAGCGCTGCATGCCGGCTCAAGCTTGAGCGAAGCCCGGCGCAGCCGCGTGGCGCGCCGCCTGTCTGAACTCACCGGCCTGCCGCGCCGCCTGGTCGAAGAAAAGAACCTGCGCATCAGCGACGAGACCTTCTTCTTCGAAGCCATGCGCGACCAAGGCCGCATCATCGGCCGGCTGGAAGCGCGCATCACCGGCCCCATGGCCGCCAGCCGCACCCGCGAGTGGGAATTCGACCCGGGCATCGACGCCATCGCCGGCCCCTACACCATGGCCGCGCTGGCCTACTACGGGCAGAGCCTGGGCCTGCGCAGCGAACAGAAGTTCGAGGTGCTGTCGATGGAAGTGAACAAGGACTGGAACTGGAACCGCGGCGACACGCACGGCTTGTCTTACACCTGCACCAGCACCGACCTGGGCCGTGCCTTGCGCCGCGCGCCTCACCTGAAGGTGCTGGCCGCCAGCGGCCGCTACGACCTGGGCACGCCCTACAGCGCCAGCGACTGGAGCCTGGCGCAACTCGACATTCCGGCCGATGTGCGCGCGCGCGTCACCCACCACTACTACGACGCCGGCCACATGATGTACACGCGCCAGGCCGACTTGCTGAAACTGAAGGCCGACCTGGCGGCCTGGTTGCTAACCTAACCGTTCAGATCAGCTTGCGCGGTTGCGTTCGCGCACCGCTTCGCGGCGCTGCTCGATGGCACTTGTGGCCACGCGCGAGTTGAATTCGCCGGCGCGTTCGCGTTCGAGTTGCAACCCTTCGCCGTAGGCCAGCTTGAAGCCGTCTTCGATGATCGCCTTGTAGCGCACCAGCATCTCGGGCAGGTTGGCCAGCATGTCCAGCGCCAGTTGGCGCGCGGCGCTCAGCAATTCGTCGGCCGCCACCACGCGGTTCACGAAGCCCCAGGCCGCGGCCTGCTCGGCGCTGACCCAGTTGCCGCTGAGTGAAACTTCCCGCGCGCGGTAGGGCCCGATGGCGCGGCTGAGTTTTTGCGACAAACCCCAGCCCGGCGCCACGCCGATGCGGGCATGGGTGTCGGCGAAGCGGGCGCTGCTGGAGGCGATGAGCACATCACACGCCAGTGCCAGCTCGAAGCCGCCCGTCACCGCCACGCCGTTGATGGCGCCGACCACCGGGCCGCGAAAGCGCGCCAGCGCGGCCACCGGGTCGCCTGCGCTGAGGTCGTCTGTGCGCTTCCCGCCCGCGCCCAGGCTGCCCTGGCCGGCGCCGATCTCCTTCAAATCGAGCCCGGCGCAAAACGCACGCCCGGCGCCAGTGAGGATCAACACCCGCACCGCCGGGTTGGCCGCGCAGGCGTCGATGGCCGCGGCCAGCTCGGTCATCAAGGCGCGTGACAAGGCATTGAGTTGGGCCGGGCGGTTGAGCGTGAGCACGGCATAGCCGGCGGCATTGACCTCGGTGGTGACCAGGGGTTCAGACATCGCGCACATCTCCTATCGGGTTGGCGCCGAAGTCGGGCCGGTTGAGGAACTTCAAACATTGCGTTGCAGCGGACAAGGGGCTGGCCAATTGGCCCCTGGCATGCAGGTTCACGAACATCTCGCGCTCCGGCAGGCCGGCGGGGCTGGCGCCGCGCAGTTGCACCTGCATCTCGGTGTCGATCACGCCCGGCGCCAGCGCCACGATGCGCGCGCCGTTGGGCAGCCCGGCTTGCTCCAGCGCCACGGCGCGGCTGAAGTGATCCACGCCGGCCTTCACGGCGCAGTAAGACGCGCTGCCGGCCATGGCACGCCGGCCCAGGCCGGACGATATGTTCAGCACCTTGCGCGGCATGCGCCAGTGGGTGGTGGCCTGCAGGAAGGCCGCCGTCAAGAGCAACGGCGCCTCCAGGCCCACGCGCACAGCCGTGCCCAGGCTGGCCAGCCCGCCCTGGCCCAAGGGCACGAGATCAGAGACGACCGCGGCGTTGTTGATCAGCGTGGCGCTTTGCAGATCAGCCGGGTTCAGCGCCGCCAGCCAGTCTTGCAGGCGCTGCGCGGCGGCGGGGGCGTCGGCCAGGTCGATGGGCCATTGCTCCAGCAGGGCTGCGCTGCGCGCGCCGGCGGCCAGGCCCGCATCGGGGTGGCGCTGAAGTGTCAACAACCGATGCCCGCTTGCAAGCAGTTGCGCGGCCATGGCATGGCCCAGGCCGCGCGAGGCGCCGGTGATGACGGTGAGATGCGGCATGGGCAGGCAGGCAATGAGTGGCGGCGCCGCAGTGTAAGCAGCCGCTCAGGTTCAGCTCAGCCGCGCTTGAGCACCATGCAGGTGGTGGTGGCATGCGCGTACAGCTTGCCGTCGGGGCCGAACAGCCGCCCTTCGGCGAAGCCGATCTGGCGCCCGGAATTGATCACCCGGCCCTCGGCGCGCACCAGGGGCACTTGCAGCGTCAAAGCGCGCACGAAACTCACCTTCAACTCCAGCGTGGTTTGGCCGGCGCCCATGGGCAGGGTGGTCTGCACCGCGAAGGCCACGGCGGAATCAAGCAGCGTGGCGATCCAGCCGCCGTGCAGGCTGCCCAGGGGGTTGAGGAACGCTGCATCGGTGTGGCCTTGAAAGACAAAGCGGCCGTGTTCGAACTCCATCGGCCAGAAGCCGAGCGAGACGCAAATGGGCACCGCCGGCAACTGCCCGGCGTTGACGGCGGCAAACCACTCCAGCCCGGTCAGGCCGGCGATCTGCTCGGGCCGCGCAATGCCCGGGCCTTGCAGGCGCGCGCGCACCGCGGCTTCTTCGGCGCGCCAACGCGCCAGGGTGGCGGCGCTGTCTTCAGGGCGGGGCAGCATGGTTGGGGTTATCGGCTCAGACATGGACAGGCCTTGCGTGGGCAGGCTTAGAGTGTGCCTGGGAGCACGCCCGCGTGGCGCAGCACCATGCCTTGATCGACGACGGCTTGCTGCAACTTGCGGCTGACGATGTTCCTTGCAGGAGAAGACGAATGTCTGACACCCAGCCCATGCCCGCATCGGCGCGCGCCCTGCCTGCCTTCTGGCTGGTGTTGCTGTGTGCCGGCGGCATCTTTGCGCTGATCACCGGTGCCCGCCTGTCCATGGGCTTGTTTCTCGGGCCCATCAATTCCAGCACCGGCTTAGGGCTGGCCAGCATCAGCCTGGCCTTCGCCTTTGGTCAACTCTGGTGGGGCTTGACGCAGCCGTTTGCCGGCATGGTGGCCGACCGCATCGGCCCCGGCCGCGTGCTGGCCCTGGGCGCGGTACTGGTCGCCGTGGGCACGGCGTTGGTACCGTATATGCAGAGCACGGCAGGGCTCACCTTGGCCATCGGCGTGCTGGCCGCGGGCGGCGCTGGCATGGCCGGGCCAGCGGTGTTGATGGCGGCGGCCACACGGCTGGTGGCGCCGGCTCGGCGCGCCATGGCCACGGGCATCGTCAATGCCGGGGGCTCGTTCGGGCAGTTCATGTTCGTGCCCCTTGCGCAGGCCATCAGCAGTGCATCAAGCTGGGTGGTGGCGCTGCAAAGTCTGGCGGTGTTGACGCTGCTGGCCATGCCCGCCGCCTACGTGCTACGCGGCCACGCTGGTGCGGTGGCCGGCACCGCGCCGGGCGTGAAGCGTGAAACCACGCGCGAAGCGCTGCGCCGCGCTTGGCCCGACCCGAGCTACCGCCTCCTGGCCACCGGCTTTTTCGTCTGCGGCTTTCATGTCGCCTTCCTGGCCGTGCACCTGCCTGGCGTGGTGGCCTCGTGCGGCCTGTCGCCCGAGGTCGGCGCCTGGGCGCTGGGCGTGCTGGGCTTGTTCAACATCGCCGGCAGCCTGGGCATCGGCTGGGCCATGGGCTTTCAGGGCGGGCGCTGGCCGCTGCGCAAGCTGCTGGCCATGATCTACCTGCTGCGCGGCCTGGCCGTGCTGGCCTTCATGCTCGCGCCCAAGACGCCCACCGTGATGCTGGCCTTTGCCGCGGTGATGGGCTTGACGTATCTTTCAACCGTGCCGCCCACGGCCGCGCTGGTGGTCAAGTTCTTCGGCCCGGCGCACATGGCCACGCTGTTCGGCGTGGTGATGGTGTCGCACCAGATGGGCGGCTTCTTCGGCGCCTGGCTGGGCGGCACGGTCTTCGAAGCTAACGCTTCATATGACTGGATGTGGATCATCGACATCCTGCTGGCCTTCGGCGCGGCGCTGGTGCACCTGCCGATCCGGGAAGCGCGGCCGGTGGCACCCCTACAAACGGCGGGCTAAGCCGCGGTGCCGCTGCACTGCACCAGGCGCGCTTCGAGGTACTGCCGCTCGGCAGCATTGCGCACCAAGCCCAGCGCGCGACGGTAGGCCTCGCAGGCTTCGGGCAGGCGCGCCAGGCGGCGCAACAAATCAGCCCGCGCGGCATGAAAGAGGTGGTAGCCGTTGAGCGCTTCGTGCATGTGCGCGCGATCCAGCCATTCCAGGCCGCTGGCCGCGCCGACGGCCATGGCCAGGGCCACCGCGGCGTTGAGTTCAACCACGGCGCCCGGTTGTTCCAACCTGAGCCCGCCGTAGAGCGCGGCGATTTGCTTCCAGTCGGTGTCTTGCGCGCGGCCAGCCTGGGCGTGCAGGGCCGCGATGGCGGCTTGCAAAAGATACGGCCCAGGCTGGCGCAGCGTCACGGCGGCGTCGAGCAGTTTCAGGCCTTCGTCAATGGCCGCTCGATGCCACAGCGTTCGGTCTTGTTCCTCTAGCGGTACCAGCATGCCATTGGCTTGCATGCGCGCGGGGCGCCGCGCATCGTGCAGCAGCATCAGGGCCAGCAGGCCCAGCACCTCGGGTTCATGCGGCATCAGCTCGGCCAACAAACGGCCCAAGCGAATCGCCTCAAGGCACAGGTCAGGGCGGGTCAGGCCCGGTGTGTCGGTGGCGGCGTAGCCCTCATTAAAGACCAGGTAGACCACGCCCAGCACCGCATCCAGCCGCTGCGGCAATTGCTCGCGCGGCGGCACTTCGTACGGGATGCCGGCGTCAAGAATCCTTTTCTTCGCGCGCACGAGGCGCTGCGCGGTGGTGCTTTCGGCTTCAAGAAAAGCGCGTGCAATTTCGCGCGTGCTCAGGCCGCACAAGCTGCGCAGCGCGAGCGCCATTTGCGCCGGGCGGACCAAAGCCGGGTGGCAACAGGTGAACACCAGGCGCAGCCGGTCGTCTTCCACGCCCGACACATCGGCTGGGTGCGGCAGTGCCTCATGGGCATCGGGCGCCGCCACGTCAGGCGGCTCTTCGCTGTATTGCGGGCCGCTGGCGCGGCGGCGCAGCATGTCCAAAGCGCGCCGCTGCGCCACCGTGGTGAGCCAGGCCGCGGGCGTGGCCGGCAGGCCCTGGGCCGGCCAATGTTCCAGGGCACTGGCGAAGGCCTCTTGCAAGGCGTCTTCGGCCAGTTCAAATTCACCAAAGCGGCGAATCAAGCCGGCCAGCACACGGCCACTGTGCTCGCGGCAAATGCTGTCGATGATGGGCGTGAGCATGGCTTAGCCTTACGCACGCCCCTGGCAGCTTGCCAGCCCGCTCACAGGGTATCGGGTGTGTGGCCGAGTGGGCGCACTTCGATCGACCCACCCTGCGCGGCCGGGCAGCGCGCCGCCCATTTCACGGCTTCGTCGAGGTTGGGCACATCAACGATGTAATAGCCGCCGAGCTGCTCCTTGGTTTCAGCAAACGGCCCATCGGTGCTGAGCGTTTTGCCCTGGCGCACGCGCACCGTGGTGGCGCTGTGCGTGGGTTTGAGCTCGGCGCCGGCGCGCAAGATGCCGGCGGCGCGCAGGTCGCCGTTGTATTGGGTGTAGGCGGCATACATCTGCTTTTGCGCTTCGGGGTCGTTGGCCATCAACGCGAAGTTCTTTTCGTCGCCATAAATCAAGATCATGTATTGCATGGTGTGTCCTTCAATGTTGCGCCACCGAAGACCAGTGGCATGGCGATGACGCAGCGCGGTGCTTATTTCGACACTTTGGCAGAAAAGAATTTTTGCGCGGCTCAAAACCGCGGCAGGCTGCTGTACAGCACGCGCTCGCCACTCTGTGGATGGGTCAGTTCCAACTGGCTGGCATGCAATAAGAGCCGGCAGGCGGCCGGGGTGGCTGGGCCATACAAGGCGTCGCCCACGATGGGGTGGCCCAGCGCGGCCAAGTGCACGCGCAACTGGTGAGTGCGGCCGGTGGTGGGACGTAACAGCACCCGGGTTTGGGCCGCGGTGGGGTCGTGCGCCACGATGCTCACTTGTGTGAGAGCGGGCTTGCCTTGCTGTACATCCACACGCTGGCGCGGCCGGTTCGGCCAGTCTGCGGCCAAGGGCAGGTCGATCTGAACCAATGTGGGCGCCACCAGGCCGTGCGCCACGGCGACGTAGGTTTTGCCGACCTCGCGGCGTTCGAAGGCGCGGCTGAGTGCGCGCTGCATGGCCAACCCGCGCGCAAAGAGCAGCAGGCCCGAGGTGGCCATGTCCAACCGGTGCACCACCAGGGCATCGGGCCAGATGGCCTGGATGCGTGAGGCCGCGCAATCGTGCAATTCAAGCAGCTTGCCGGGCACCGAGGGCAGCCCGGCGGGCTTGTCAAAAACGATCAGGGCGTCGTCTGTGAAGACGACGCCCTGCAGGGTGTCAGTCAACTGATGCTTTAAGACTCATCGGCCATAGACTTTGCCGAACAAAGCCCAGGTCTTGCCGTCGAACCGCATCATCTGCTCGCGCTCGATGGGGTAGAAGTCATCGGGCCCGGTCTTTACGTTCACGCCCGGCAGCAGCATGGGCAATGTGAGGTCGAGGTTGGCGGCCTGCTTCATGATGTTGGCGCGGGTCAGGTCGTCGCCGGCCTGCTTGAGCACCTGCACCATCAGTTGCGCCACGGTGTAGCCGTAGACGTTGAGGTTTTCGAGCATCGAGCCGGTGGGGTGGTACTTCTTCATATAGGCCACCCAGTCGTCCCATTCCTTGCCCTTCTGGAACTGCGGGTCGGTGGGGTCCTTGATGTAGCCCGCCGAGTAGATGCCGATGGAGGCTTCAATGCCGGCCGGCGTCAGCACCGAGCCCACGGCGGTGGACACGCTGTTCAGGTAGTGCGCCGGCTTCCAGCCCAGTTCATGCGCCTTCTTGATGGCTTGCGCGGCGAACTTCGGCGTGGTGATGTTGAAGAAGGTGTCGGCGCCCGATGCCTTGAGAGAAACCATCTGGCTGTCGACCGTGGGGTCGGTGACTTCATACGTTAGCTTGGAGACGATCATGGTCTTGGCCTTGTCGCCCAGGCCGTCTTCAAAGCCCTTCAGGTAGTCTTTGCCGTAGTCGTCGTTCTGCATCAGGATGGCGATCTTGGCGTTGGGCTTGGTCTCCAGGATGTGCGCCGCGAACACCTTGGCTTCGCTCTGGTAATTGGGCTGATAGCCCATGGTCCAGGGGAAGTTCTTCGGGTCGCCCCATTTGGTGGCGCCGGTGGCCACGAACAACATGGGCACCTTCTTGTCGTTCATGTACTTGTGGATCGCCGAATTCGGCGGCGTGCCCAGCGTCTGGAACAGCAGCAGCACTTCTTCCTGCTCCACCAGCTTGCGCGTTTGTTCCACCGTCTTGGCCGGGTTGTAGCCGTCATCGAGCGTGATGAAGGTGATCTTGCGCCCGTTGATGCCGCCCTCGGCGTTGATCTTGTCGAAGTAGGCGCCGATCGACTTGCCGATCGCGCCGTACGACGACGCCGGGCCCGAATACGGGTTGATGTGGCCGAGCTTGATTTCCTTGTCGGTGGCGCCGACGTCGTATTTCTTTTGAGCCAGCGCGGTGCCGGCCAGGGATAGCGCCGCCAGGCTGGCGGCGGTGAGCGCGAGGGTTTTCAGCTTCATGATTCAAGGTCTCCTTGGAGAAAGGTTCACATCAAACGCTAGGCCCACCGCAGCGGGCATCCGGGTCAACCCTTGGCCCGCAGCCGCGCCCAAAGGCTTTGCAGGCCGCCCATCACGCCGGTGGGCATGAGGTACATCAGGCCGATCAGCAACAGGCCGTAGATCGCGGCGGGCGCCGACTTCGAGATCTCGTCGGCAATGTTGGGCACGTACTGGATGAACATGCCGCCGAAGATGGCGCCGGGAATCGACGCCAGGCCGCCGACCACCAGACCGACCAGCAGAAAGATTGAGAGCTGCACGGTGAAGCTGTCGGGCGACACAAAGGCCACGACGACCGCACCGAGCGCACCGGCCAGCCCGGTGCAACCGGCAGAAACGCCAAAAGTGAGCGACTTGAACATCGGCAGGTTGATGCCCATCGCGGTGGCGGCGATGGGGTGGTCGCGCACGGCGATAAGGGCCCGGCCCACACGGCCGCGCAGCAGGTTCCAGGCCAGCAGGAACATCAGCGCGGCCATCGCCAGCGTGAAGAAATACAGCCAGCGATCCGGGCTCAGCGGCTGGCCGAACAGGCTGAACGCGAAAGGCGCCTCGGGCTTGGTCAGCACGATGCCTTGCACGCCGCCGGTGATGCCTTCAATCTGCTTGTACTTCAGCAACTGCGGCACGGCCACGGCCAGCGCGAAGGTGGCCAGCGCCAGGTAGTGGCCAGCCAGGCGCAGCGCCGGAAAGCCCACCAGGAAGCCGAAGACGAAGCACAGCACGAACGCTGCCGGCGGCGTGGCCCAGTAGGGCACGCCGAGTTTGTCCATCAGCACCGCGGCGGTATAGGCGCCGAAGGCATAGAAGGCACCATGGCCGAGTGAGATCTGGCCATTGAACCCGGTGAGGATGTTCAGCCCCAGGATGGCCACCGCATACACCAGCACCAGGTTGAACTGGAACACGCGGTAGTTCTTGAACAGAAAGGGCAGCAGCAGCAGCGCCACGGCAAGCGCGATGCCCCAGAACCACTGCCAACGGCGGTCGAGTGTGGTCATACCCGGGTCACCACTTTCTTGCCGAACAAGCCGTCAGGCCACAGCGTGAGCGTGCCCACGATCAGCACCAGGGCCACGGTGAGCTTGAGCTCGGTGCCGATGACATAAGCGCCGAGCACGTTTTCCAGCACCCCCACCACCAGGCCGCCGATCACCGCGCCCCAGGGGTTGTCGATGCCGCCTAGCAGGGCGCCGGCAAAGCCGTAGAGCAAGATGCCCAGCATGAGGTTGGGGTCGAGAAAGACGATGGGGGCGACCATCATGCCGGCCACCGCGCCAATGGCCGCGGCCAGGCCCCAGCCCAGGCCCAGCATCCAACTCACGCGAATGCCCACCAGGCGCGCTGATTCGGGGTTCTGCGCCGCCGCGCGCATGGCCAGGCCCACCGAGGTGTAGCGGAAGAAGCTGAACAGGGCCGCCAGCACCACCAACAGCACGCCCGCCGAGCCCACCTGGTGCGCCGTAAAGTACTTGCCGGCGTACGCCGCATCTTTGGGGAACGGGCTGGCAAAGGCCTTGACCGTGTGGTCGAACAGCCAGCCCGACAAGGCATTGAAGATCAACAACAGGCCGATGAAGACGATGACGTTGGTCAACACCGGTGCCTTCTCAATGGGCCGCAGCACCACGCGCTGTATCAACAAGCCGCCGGCAAACGACAGCGCCACGGTGAAGAAAAAGGCACCCCAATAAGGCCAGCCGGCTTGCATGAGCGCCCAGGCCACGAAGGTGGAAAAAGTGGCCATCTCGCCTTGCGCGAAATTGATGTGGTGCGTGGCCTGGTAAATCATCACCAGCGCCAGGGCCACCGAGCCATAGATGCAGCCGTTGGCCAGGCCGGAGAACAGTTGGTGCAGGAAGGCTTCCATATCGTCGCAGGCTCTCAATACCCGAGGTAAGTGCGGCGCACCGACTCGTCGCGCTTGATGACATCAGCCGATCCGTGCAGCGCGACGCGGCCGGTTTCCAGCAAGTAGGCGTGGTGGGCCAGGTCGAGTGCCAGGTTGGCGTTCTGTTCCACCAGCAACATGGTCACCCCGTCTTCAGCGTTGATCTTGCGCATGATCTGAAAGATCTCGACCACGATCAGCGGCGCCAGGCCGAACGAGGGTTCATCGAGCAGCAACAGCTTGGGCCGAAGCATCAAGGCGCGGCTGATGGCCAGCATCTGCTGCTCGCCACCCGACAGCGTGCCGGCCTGCTGGTGGCGGCGTTGGCCCAGGATGGGAAAACGCGCGAAGGCCTTGTCCATGTCCTGCGCCAGTTCGGCCTTGTTGCGCCGCGTGTACGCCCCCAGGCGAAGGTTTTCTTCCACGCTCAACGCGGTGAAGGTGCCGCGGCCATCGGGCACCTGGGCCACGCCCAGGCGCACCACGCTCTCAGTTGCCAGCCCGTTGATCGGCTTGCCTTCCAGCATGATGCTGCCGCTGGTGCGCACCACCTGGCACAGCGCGCGCAGCGTGGTGGTCTTGCCCGCACCGTTGGCGCCCAGGATGGTTGTGATCTGCCCGGCCTGCAGGCTGAAGTTAACGTCGAACAACACCTGCGTGGCGCCGTAGAAGGCGCACAGTTTTTCCACTTTCAACATCTCAGACATTGGCCGGTGCCCCCAGGTAGGCGGCAATCACATCGGGGTGATTCTGGATGTGTGCGGGCGTGCCTTCGGCGATCTTGCGGCCGAAGTTCAGGGCCACGATGTGGTCTGACACGCCCATCACCAGGCTCATGTGGTGTTCGACCAGCAGCACGGTGATGTTCATGCGGTCGCGCACATCGCGGATCAGGCGGCTCAGCTCACCCAGCTCTTCATGGTTCAGGCCGGCCGCGGGTTCATCGAGCATCAGCAGCTTGGGCTCGGCGGCCAGCGCACGGGCGAACTCCACGCGCTTTTGCGTGCCGAAGGGCAGGTCGCCCACCGGGCGGTGGCGGTGCGGGGTCAGGCCCAGGTAGTCCATGATTTTTTCGGCGCCTTCGCGCAGGCGCTGCTCTTCGGCGCGCACGCTGGGCAGGCGCAAGGCACTGGCCGCAAAGCCGGCGCTGGAGCGGCAATGCGCGCCGACCATCACGTTGTCTGCCACCGGCATGCTGCGGAACATGGCCAGGTTCTGGAAGGTGCGGCCCATGCCCAGCCCGGCAATCTTGTGCGTGGGCGTGGCGGTGATGGAGCGGCCTTCGAAGTGAATGTCGCCGGCCTGGTACTGGTACAGGCGGCTCATGCAATTGAACAGCGTGGTCTTGCCGGCGCCGTTGGGGCCGATCAGGCCGCAGATCTGGCCGCGCGCTACATCGAAGCTCACGCTGTCGAGCGCCACGATGCCACCAAAACGAACGGTCACGCCTTGCACGCTGAGCAAGGCCGTGGTGGGGGCGGTCATGTGGGCATGGGCGGGTTGGTTGTTCAGTGCGGCAGCAGGCCAGTAGGCCGCGGTTATAGGGGCGCCGGCCCAGCCTGGCAATGGGAGCTTGCCAGGCCCGCAACCACGGGTGGCCACCGCTTGACGGCGCGGCACAAAGCGTGGACATTGCGCACCCTGCCCGTTCGGGCCACCCTGCAACCACTCGACCAGGAGGCTGCCATGCATCAAGTCGCCCTTCACCCACGGTCGGGTTGCGCGCGCCTGCCGCATTGACCCCTGGGCGGCCTTGCCGCCCCTGGCGCCCACTGGCGCCGCCCTCCCGGCCTGTTGACCCTGTTGCCCGGCATCGGCATGCCTGGCTGTGGCCACTGCGTTCATGCCGTGGCGCTTCAACCTGCCACATCACATGATCGAATCCAATTGCTTCGAACCGCTGCAACGCATCGGCCTGAAGCCTTCGCTGATCCAAACCGCCCTGCTCGCCGCGCGCTTCGATGGCGCCGAGCAGCTTGTACGCATCTCCCGCGTTGAACGCGACCAGCTTGCCGTGCACGACGGCCACGCGGAACACCCAGCCCGGGCCTTGCCCGCATTGCTGACCCAGTTGCTCGACCAAGGCGACAGCCTGGCCGTGGGCGACTGGGTGCTGGCCTGGCGCAACACGCTGGGTGAAACCTGGGTGCACGAGCGCTTGCCGCCGCTGACGCAACTGACTCGCCGGCTGCACGACGGGCGCGAAAAGGTCACCCGCGTGGCCATCGTCAACAACATTGACACTGCCGTGCTGACCATGGGCGCCGACCTCGACTTCAACCCACGCCGCCTGCAGCGCTACCTGGCGCTGGCTCACATCAGCGGCGTGGCACCCGTGGTGGTGTTGACCAAGGCCGATCTGTGCGCCGAGCTGCCTGCGCGCCGGCGTGAACTGGCCGCCACCTTGCCTGCCGGCGTGCCTTGCCTGGCCGTGAATGCGCTGCATGACAGCGCGCGCACGGCGCTCGAACCCTGGTTGGCCGCGGGGCAGACCTTGGTGCTTCTGGGCTCCAGCGGCGCGGGCAAGAGCACGCTGACCAACACCTTGTTGGGCGCCCAGGTGCAGCTCACCGGCGCCGCCCGGCGCGGCGACGGCCGCGGGCGCCACACCACCACGGCGCGTTCGCTGCACGTCACGCCGCAGGGGGCGTGCATCATCGACACCCCTGGCCTGCGCACCTTGCGGTTAGATGCCGACGAGGCTGCGCTGGACGAGGTGTTCGACGACATCGGCGCGTTGAGCCAGCATTGCCGCTACCGCGATTGCCGCCATGGTGACGAGCCCGGCTGCGCCGTGCGCGAAGGCGTGAGCGCCGAGCGGCTGCGCAGCTACCACAAGCTGCGGCGCGAGGCCGGGCGCGACACCTTGAGCCTGCGCCAGCGCCAGGAACGGCTGGCGTTGTGGAAGTCGCGGGCGCGCCATTCACGCCTGCGCATGGCGGCCAAACGCGGATGAAAGGCGAATGAAGGGCCGTGTCACGCACCGCGCCGCTCAAGCGTTTTGTAAGGCCACCCGGGAAACCCCCTACAATGCGCCAACAGCCATGCCGGAGACCGTTCTTTCAAGGTCCCCGTTCCAGGCGCCGGTGCAGCCTCTTGCTTCATCTGCGTGCCAGGTCCGAACTCCCCTCGTTCAAGACTTCCCTCGGTGTGATCTGTCCGCGCATTTGCTGCGGCGAGTGCGTTCTTTTGCCTAAACGATTCACCGAAAGGAATCTCCCATGACCACCACCACCACCCAGACCGGCACCGTCAAATGGTTTGACGACGGCAAGGGCTTCGGCTTCATCACGCCGGAAGCCGGCGGCAAGGACTTGTTCGCTCACTTCAGCGAAATCAAGACCGGCGACGGCTTCAAGAGCCTGCAAGAAAACCAGCGCGTGGAATTTGAAGTCAAGCAAGGCCCCAAGGGCCTGCAGGCTGCCAACATCCGCGCCCTGTAATACCCAAGCCAGCCGCCAGGCTGGCTGACACGGCCACTTGCCTTGTGCAAGTGGCCGTTTTTCATGGACTGCGCTTAAAGTGCCACGTCTTCGACACCACATGGCTATCGGCGCAACATGATCGATCTACTGTTTCCCTCCGGGCCCGGCCACTTCCTGGCCGGTGGCTTGATCATCGGCATCGGCGTGTCACTGCTGTTCTTGCTCACCGGCCGCATCGGCGGCATGAGCAGCATGTTCACCAGCACCTGGTCGTGGTGGGTGCAGCGGCCCTACTTCCAGCAACTGCGCTTCACCAGCAGCCGCAACTGGCGCGCGGTGTATGCCTTGGGCCTGGTGCTGGGCGCCGCGCTGTGGTGGGCCTTGCTCGGGCCGACGCAGGCGCAAACCACAGCCGTGCCGCTGTGGCAGTTGTTCGTGGGCGGGCTGGCGGTGGGCTACGGCGCGCGGCTGTCGGGCGGTTGCACCTCGGGCCACGGCATTTGCGGCCTGGGCTCGCTGCAATTGCCGTCGCTGCTGGCGGTGCTGACTTTCATGGCCAGCGCCTTTGCCGTGGCGCATTTGGTCTTGTGGCTGGGGCGGTGAGATGAGTTTTCGTCAATTTCTGGCCGTGCTGGGGTGCGGCATGCTGTTCGGCTTCGGCTTGGCGCTGTCGACCATGATCTCGCCCGAGGTCGTGCTCAGCTTCCTGCAGTGGCGCGACGCTGGCCTGATGCTGGTGATGGGCGGCGCGGTGGCCGTGGTGCTGCCCGCTTACCGCTACCTGCCG
>JAYUPO010000053.1:0-2154 GCA_043760085.1 Burkholderiales bacterium | reverse complement strand
AGCAAGCTGAGTGACACAAGCTGAGTGAGGCCAGTCGGCTCACCAGCTGCGTCTATAATCTGCGGCTTTGCCGGAAACGGCTGTCACGTTCACGAACGTTCACGAATGGAGAAGCGTCATGGCACGCGTCTGTCAGGTCACGGGCAAGGGCCCGATGGTGGGGAACAACGTTTCCCACGCCAACAATAAAACCAAGCGCCGCTGGCTGCCCAACCTGCAGTACCGCCGCTTCTGGGTCGAGACTGAAAACCGCTGGGTGCGGCTGCGCGTCACCAACGCGGCGCTGCGCCTGATCGACAAGGTGGGCATCGACCAAATCGTTCAAGACATGCGCGCCCGCGGCGCGCTGTAACCTGCAGGAGCACAGCATGGCCACCAAAGGCGGACGCGAAAAGATCAAGCTGGAATCATCGGCCGGAACCGGGCACTTCTACACCACCAACAAGAACAAGAAGACCACCCCGGGCAAACTGGAGTTTTCGAAGTTCGACCCGGTCGCGCGCAAGCATGTGATCTACTAGGAAACCAAGCTGAAGTGATTCAGCTTGAGCCCCAATAAAAAACCCGCCTCGTGGCGGGTTTTTTGTGTCCGGCGCGTCTTGGGCCGGTAAACAGTTTGGTCAAGCGTGTGCAGCGCGCAACTTCAGCGAAAACTCCTGCAGCGCAGTGATGCCACTGGCTTCGGCCTTGTGGCACCAGGCTTGCAGCTCGTGAACGAGTTGATCGGCGCTGACGTTGGTGCGCGTCCAGAACTGGCGCAGCTCTTCGCGCATGGCCACCAGCTTGTCCAGCGCCGGGCTGGCGCGCAGGGCTTGCGCCAACTCGGGCTTCACGCCGTGGGGGATCATGTCCTCATCGCGGTGCAGCCAGCGCTGGGCCAGGCTCATTTCCTTCCAGCGCACGGTGTTCTGTGCGCCTTGCGCTTTCAGCCTGTCGAGCTCGGCCGTGCACGCAGCGCGCACGCCGGCAGCGTACTTGGCCATGACTTCATAGCGGTTGGCAATCAACGCTTCCAGCGTCTTGTCGTCGGCCACCGGGCGGATGCTGCCCAGCTTGAGCTGAGGCACGGTCTTCTTGACCTTGGCCCAACCGATCATCTCCATGCCGCGGATATAGACCCAGCCGATGTCGAATTCATACGGCTTGACCGAAAACCGGGCTGAAGTGGGGTAGGTGTGGTGGTTGTTGTGCAGTTCCTCGCCACCGATCAGGATGCCCCAGGGCACCACGTTGCGCGAGGCATCGGGCGCTTCGAAATTGCGATAGCCCCACCAGTGGCCAATGCCATTGATGATGCCCGTGGCCATGACCGGAATCCACAGCATCTGCACGGCCCACACCGTGGCACCGATGGCGCCGAACAACGCCAGATTCAGAATCAGCATCACGCCCACGCCTTGCCAGCTGAAGCGGGTGTACAGGTTGCGTTCCAGCCAATCGTCAGGCGTGTTCTTGCCGTACTTGGCCAAGGTTTCGGGAATGGCGGCTTCGGTGCGGTACAGCTCCACGCCGGTGAGCAGCAAGGCCTTGATGCCACGTGTTTGTGGGCTGTGCGGGTCTTCTTCGGTTTCGCACTTGGCGTGATGCTTGCGGTGCACGGCAACGAATTCCTTGGTCACCATGCCCGTGCTCAGCCACAGCCAGAAGCGGAAGAAGTGCGCCGGCACGGGGCCCAGCTCAAGCGCACGGTGTGCCTGGGCGCGGTGCAGGAAGATCGTCACTGCGCTGATGGTGATGTGCGTCATCACCAAGGTGGCCACCAGCACCTGCCACCAGGTGGCTTGCAGCAGGCCGTGCGAAAGCAGATTGACCACAGCGTCGTGGACAACGGAAAAAGCACTCATGTACATCCTTCAAGCCCGGTTTTTGGGCAAGCCTTGGATTGTAGGGCGCGAGCCTGACAAAGCCTTACCTGTGATAAGCCCTCTTGAACCGGTGCAATCGATGTGATGGCGTGCCGTCAAACCCGCTGCCACACGGCGGCAAAGAAACCGTCGGTGGCATGGCGGTGCGGCCACAGGCGCAGGTGCGCACCTTCGGTCAGAGTTTCGGGCTGCGCCACACGCGCTTCGGCCAGCGCCGTGGCCGCAGGCAGCACCGTGAAGTTGCCGGCCTGGGCCTGGGTGAATTCGTCGGCGATCACTTCGTTCTCGG
>JAYUPO010000052.1:0-5273 GCA_043760085.1 Burkholderiales bacterium | reverse complement strand
TCAAACTGGGCCCCGCTTGCATGGGTCTGGTTGGCCGAAGCGCGTATCCTCGCAACCAGACTGGCGTCGTAGATCATTTCGTCTACACCCTCTCAGGGCTGCGGGGCGCACAGCAGCAGCGCAGCGGTGTCTGCGGCGCCCGTCACGCAGTCAAGCGTCATCCTGGCACTCGAAGCCTCGGCCGTTGCGACTTGACTTCTGCTCGCCCCGGCTTGAAGCGGGGCGCCAACCGGCAGCGTTGTGAACGGTGCCATGCCGAAGCCTCTGCCATCGGGGCTGATAGAAGCCATCTGCCGGGCATTGATTCGGGCCTGCGCGCCCGCGGCAATGAAGGACAGCGCGCTCAACGCCGCATACTTCATCGCGGTGACGTTGCCTTCAGAGGTGTGCCGGGCCGCGGCAGCGTCCAGGGTTTCAGCGGCCAATCGCAGATGCTCGGCCGACTTTTCCTTGCTGCCTCGGCCGAGCTCGCGCACACCGGCAAAGTAGTGTGCACGTCCGTAAGCCTGAACGGCCCTGGCGCACTCGTGTGCCGGTTGCGGCACGGCGCCCGCATCCAGGAGCAGCTTGGCATGCAGCGTTCGCGCCTCGTCTGCCGCGTGCATGAGCGCATTCCAACCGTCGGCGTCGAGCGTTGCCACATTAACGTTTCGTTCGAGCAACGACTTCACGACCGCGGGCTGTTCGAGCCGCGCCGCAAACATCAGGGCGGTCATGCCGAAATGCTCGTCGCGCCACAACCGATGCCCGGGCATGAAGTTGCTCTTGGCCGTGGATAAATCAGGTGGCACGCCGGCGTCCAGCAGATACGAAGCAACGTCGCTCGCATCGGGGCCGTCGAAGGCCAAGGCTGCGTGCAGGAGCGAATAGCCTGCCACGTTCACGGCCGTGACGGTCTCGCCGCTCGTGATCAGAATTCGCAAGGTTTCCAGACGCCGGCGCGGCGACCCTGGATGGGGCACCCCTACGGCCGCGAAGTGTGCCGCCGTGCCGGCATCCCGATCCCACGTTCCAATCTTTGCGCCCTTTTGCAGGAGTTCACGCACCAGCTCGGCGTCACCATGCGCGGCGGCGTACATCAGCGGCGTGGCTCTGAGGGGCGGTGTGGTCTGGTTGGGGTCGTAGCCGTCCTTTCGGATGACCTCGCGGGCCTTGTCCAGGCGCCCAGCCGCCAACTCCCAGCTGTTTGTCGTTCCGCACCCGGCGAGCAACAGCAGAACAAGTGGGATGAATGTTGTGACGAACCTCGACAGCCACGGTGTTGACAGGATCTGCATGGGGGCGCCTGGTTGTCGATCCGCCGGTCCATTGTTGCGAAACATCGCTCCTTGCGAAGCGTTCAACGCGGCCAGCGCTGCGCGATGCCTTCGAGCAAAAGCTTCAGGTTTTCACGCACGCTCAGCCCCCCGGCCTCTACATTGGCGGCGTGCCCGCCAAAGTTGGTGGAGCCGGCTTCGGCGCGAATCGTCTCGCGCCAAACGGTGTTGCCAGTGGCCCGATCCAGGAATTCGTAGTTGATGGTCACATCGCGGCGAAACTCCAGCGCCGTCAGGCTGCGGAACCGGGTGATGGTTTGCGACACGATGGTTGTGCGCAGATCGATCTCACTTTCACCGCCAGCGCTGGTGGAACGAAAGACGTTCGCCTTGGTGAGGGCGATGATCAGCGCCTCGCGGAGTTGGTCACCTGTCACCGGCGCAACGAGCGAAGTCGCGGCGTTGGCAATCTCCAGGACGCGAACGCTGCGATGGATCGGCGTCGCGCTGGTTGCCGCTGGTGGCGGAACCATCGACGACACGCTGATGCCGGCGCAGCCTGCAAGCTGTAGCACCACGCAAGCAAGCCCCGCCATGGCTGTGCGGCGTGTCAACGGTGGCTGATTGGTCGCCCTGCCGGGCAAGTGCCGGGCAAGTTCAACGGGGCTTCTGACGGGATCACTGCTTGGCATCATGGTTCGCACCCCGTGTGGTCAATGCAGTCACTGGCCCGCGTTCGCGAAGGCGATATCGCGCAGCAGCAATTGCACCGCATCGCGGCCGGCCAGCACTTCGGGCTTCATCGGGTCGCCGCCGCTGTGAATCACGTTCGAACGTACCAGCGTGGCCTGTTGCAAGTCGAACAGTGCGGCCACCATCTGGCGCTTGTCCACCGGCCCGCCCGGTACGAAGACCACGCTGTAGCTCATGCCGCCGGCGGTGAAGATGGGGCCGGCGGCCAGTGACAGCGCCACGCCGGCGGCAACGCGCGCCACGCCCAGCGTCGCGGCCTTGGCCGTAGACAAGCTGTGCCCGGTGACGCCGACATAGATCAGGCTGGAGCGGCCGCTGCGTTGCGCGACGACGGCGGCGGCCTGGCGCACGCCGGCTGGCGGCGCGGCGTCTGTGGCCGCGGCGCTTGCACTCGCCTGGGGGGCAGCAAGCGCAATGCCGCGCCGAAAGATGTAGGTCGAGAGGGTGTGCAGCGCGTCCTGATACTCAGCGTCAGCGGCAACTTCGGGCGCAATCCAGACGGGCTGCGGGCGCACCGACACATCGCCATCAATCGCCTGCGCCACGCGCTTGGGGGCATTGGCCTCATCGTGCAAGGCGCCGCAGACAAACGGAATCAGCTGGCTGCGAATCCGCACGTCGCTGGCATCGAAGTACTGGGCCGTGGCCGCCATCAGGGCTTGCGCGCCCTGCCTGGCCTGGCTGATGACGAAGTAGTCGCCTTCCACCAAGGGGCTGTGGTTCAGGCAGACGTCCACGATGAGCAGGGTGCCCGTGGCGCCGGCGGCTGACGCGTGGGCCACGAGCCGGCGGCTGGTCGGCGGCGCGGCCGTGCTGCATGCTGCGAGCAGCACTGTCGCCGCAAGCATCAGGGTCAGTTTGCTGTGCATGGCTTGTCTGTCAACAACCTACTTCGAGGGCCAGCGCTCCTTGATGCCTTGAATCAACGCGGCAAGGTTCTCGCGCACAGCGCCTTCGCGCGCCTGCAAGGTGCGGGTGGAACCCGCGAACGCGGTGGAGCTGAACGATGAGTCGTAGGTTTCGGACCAGAGGGTGCTGCCGTCCTTGGCCACGAACTTGTAGACCACGAGCATGCGCGCGGTGTAGTGCATGATCGATACGTCCTTTTGATCCTGCGCCAAGACCGACACGAACAAGTCGATGTCGCCCTGGCTGGTTGACACCCCGGCGAAGATGCGCGACTTGTTCAGCGTGGCGACGACCGCGGCCAGAATGTCGGCGTTGTCGACCATTTGAGCCGAGCCGAAGCTGCCCTGCTTGCCGCCGGCCACCTCGGCGACGCGAACGCTCAAGGCAATCTGCCGGTTCGGGCCCAGGCTGGTGTCGGGAGTCATGCGCGATGTGTCGATCGACGCGCAGGCCACGAGTGAACATGCGCAGACAAGCAACATCAGCCTGCGCGCGGTGCCGGTGGCGCGCGGCTGGGGGGAAGACTGTTCACAAGGCATGGTCGACACGCGTTGGTGGCGTTGGTGGCGTTGGTGGTGCTGCCGGCTTTGGCAGCGGCGCAGCGAATCCCTGCTCCTTCATGCACGCTTCGAGTTCACGATCGCCGTAGATGGCGAACATCAGCGTGTTGGTCAGCATCATCACCGTGGCCTGGTGCAACTGGGCACTCTGGTAACTCTCGCGGCGGTAGGGGTTGGCCGCCGGCGGCATGGCCGCTGCCGTGCGGGCGTTTTCCTTGGCGCGCTCTGCGCTGGCCTGGGTGCGGCAGCGGGCCAGCGCGGCATCAAGCTCGGCCTGGGGCCGGCCGTTCAGAGGCCAGGTCGGCGGCGTGGCGCAGGCGCTCAACAGCGCAAGCGACAGTGCTGCAGCGCCGTGTGGCCCGGCGCGCCGGCGCGTTAGAACGGCACGGGGCACGATGTCGTCGTTGGTTTGGCGCACAGCGCATAGCCGACGACGAGGCTGCTTTGGAAGCGCTGGCAGGTGAGTCCCGTATCGCATTGAGGCGTGGCCGACCGGCACGCCTGGCAGTCCCCGCCTTCACCGTCGCCACCACCACCGCAAGAGACGAGTCCCGCCGCGAGAGCCAGCAGCAGTAACCCTCGATGGCGCAGGAGTGTCTTGGCGTTGAACCTGGCCTGGGACATGAGCTTCTCCTGTCGTTGTTTGCTTTAGCAAAACGATAGGGATGCGCGTGGATCGTCGCCAGCGGAGAAATCGACGCGCTGCATTTCACCCCCTGCGCGCGGCTGTTCGATCGGCGCAGCATGCGACGTTGATCGTCCAGCCTCGCCTTGACATGCCTTGCCCACACCCGCGCGACACTGCAAACTTGCCAGCGCAAAAAGGAGGCGGGCATGGATCACGACAACGCCGCGGCCGCTGCCGCAGCACAGGCGGCGGCGCGCGAATGGCAAGAGCGCATCGAGCGCGCCGATGCCGAACTGCAGCGCAGCGCCTTGGGGCCGGCCGATGGTGCTGCGGCCATGCAGGCGCGCCTGGCTGTGCAGCGGGCCCGTGCCGTGGTCGCTGCGCTGGCGCGCGGCCAGGAGGCGATCAAGGCGGAATACCCGGGCGCGCGGGCCACACCGCCACAGGCAGGCTCGCTCGAGCAATGGATGCGCGATGCCGCGGCGCCGCAGGGCACACGGCGCGAGAGTGCTACCCCGCCGTTGCGCGACACGCCGCCGCGCGACGCGCTGCGCCGGGCCAAGCAGTCGCGAGACGCGGTGTTGCGCCTCGGTGTCTGGTCGGTGCTCGGCGACGCGCAGGCGCGCTCGCTGCCTTCGTGTGTGGCACTGGTCGCCGCGCGCTGTGGCGCGCCCGGCAGCGTGCCGCCGGGCATCGCGCCCACGCCGGCCTGGGCCGAGACCGCAGACGCCCAGGCGTTCTTCAGCGGCCACTTGCGCAGCGTGATCACCGAGGTGGCCGAAGCCTGCAACGGCCATGGCGCAGCGTTCGCCGCCTGGCAGGGCGCCGCGCCGATGAACCGCACCGTGGCCTCGGCGCAGCGCTGGAGCGCGCTGTGGAGCGACCTCGTCTGCGCCGTTTATGCCGACTGGCTCGACCGGCGCGGCGCGGGTTCGATGGCCGCGGCGCGTGCCAGCCTGTGGCAAGCCAATGGTGACCACCTGCCGGTGCGCTTCCGCCCCGGCCCGGGGCGCGCGGCGATCCCCACCAAGGGCCATCGCATCCATGTCGACCTGTGGCTGCACGCCGTGCTGGCGCAGGTGCTGGCGCATGACCCCGCGCGGTGGCATGAAAGGCCGCTCGATGGCCGCTGGCACGCGGTGCGCTTGGCGATCCACGACCTGGCCG
>JAYUPO010000051.1:0-2166 GCA_043760085.1 Burkholderiales bacterium | reverse complement strand
CGCGAGCGCGGCGACTATCTGCTCACCACCAAACTCGTGTCGCTGGGTCTCACGCACCTGAAGCTGTCGGGCGTTGTTGACGTGTGCCAGCCCATCCTCGACCGCCTGGCGGCCAGCAGCGGTGAACTCGCCCGCATCGGCGTGGTCGATGTCGATCACCTGACCTGGGTGGCCACTGCGCAAGGCGCCACCAGCGGCCTGCGCTACGACCCCGATGCCGGCGTGGATGCGCGGCTGTCATGCACCTCCAGTGGCCTGGCCTGGTTGTCCACCTTGCCTGATGACGATGTGTTGGCCCTGGTGGCGCGCGAAGGCCCGCCACGCAGCGGCCAGTTCGGCCCGCGCGCACCAGGCAGCCCCACGGCTGTGCTCAAGCTGCTGCGCACGGTGCGCAAGCAGGGCTATGCCTACACCAATGAAACTTACCGCCCTGGCGTGGCCGCCATGGCCGTGCCGGTGCTGGTGCCAGGCAAGGGTGCCGTGGGCGTGGTGGTCATTTCGGGCCCCAGCGTGCGCCTGAACGAGGCGCGGGTGGCCGCGCTGCTGCCGGAGCTGTTCAACGCCGCGGCCGAACTGGCACAGGCCAGCGGCGCGTCGCCGCTGTTCGACCGTGCGTACCAGCGTGCCGCCTGACGCATGGCCGTTGACGCTGGCCACGCCGTCAGCCAGTAGAAGTGACATGAAACGTTTGTTCTCGCTGGCCCAGTTGATGGCCTTGCCCTTCACCCCGCCGCAAATGCTGCGCCTGGCCGCGCAAACCGGCTGCGCTGCGGCCGGCATCCGCCTGCTGCCGGCCGCGCCGGGCGGGGTGGCGCACAACCTGATGGCGGACGCAGCGATGCTGCGCGAAACCAAGGCCGTGCTGGCCGACACCGGCGTGGGTGTGTTCGACCTGGAAGTGATCCGCCTGAATGAGCACTTTGAACTGCGCGACTTCATGCCGTTCATGGACGTCGGCGCACAGTTAAGTGCGGCGCACATCCTGGTGGCGGGTGACGACCCCGATGAAGCCCGCACAACGGCCAACTTCGCCGCCCTGTGCGCCGCCGCGGCGCGCTTCGGCTTGACTTGCGATCTCGAATTCATGCCCTGGACCGAAGTGCCCAACTTGCGCGCGGCCAAGCGCATCGTGGGCGCGGCGGCGCAGCCCAATGGCGGCGTGTTGGTCGATGCGCTGCACTTCGCGCGCTCCGACAGCCGGCTTGATGAACTGGACGACATCCCCCGCGCCTGGCTGCACTACGCCCAGATGTGCGATGGCGCCGTGCCCGCCCCGGCCACGCGCGCAGGCCTGATCTTCGACGCGCGCTGCGAGCGGCTCTTGCCCGGTGAAGGCGGCATCGCCTTGCGCGAGCTGTTTGCGCGCCTGCCGATTGACTTGCCCATCAGCATTGAAGTGCCCAGCGAATCGCGCGCGCCCGTGTTGGGTTACGGCGAATGGGCGCGGCGCGCCAAGGCGATGACGCTGCAGGTGCTGGGCGGTTGAGGCGCTGCCCTACAGGGCGAACTGCAAGCCCAGGGTGATCAGGTCACCCCGCCCGCAGCCCATTGGTGTGTGGTCGGGCTAATTAAGTGGTGCGCCCGCCTGACGAGGCAGCCGCTTAGCCGTCGATCACCTCATCGGCGCGCAGCAGCAGCGACGCTGGCAGCGTGACGCCGATCAGCCGGGCCGTCCTCTGGTTCACGACGAGTAGGAACTTGTTCGGCTGTTCGACCGGCAGCTCGGCGGGCTTGGCACCGTCGAGGATGCGTGCGACATACAAAGCAGCGCGGAAGAACTGGTCGTCAATACTGGCGCCGTAGCTGATCAATGCGCCGGCCGCGGCTTCCTGGCGACTGGTTGCGATCTCGGGCAGCTTCATCCGGATCGCGAATTCGGCGATCTCTCGGTGCAACACGAAGGTCGTGGTCGTACCGGCGATCACCAGCGCGTCTGGGCGCTCCTGCGCGATGGCTGCGGTTGCGCGGTCGAAGTCCTGCCGGGCATCCATGTCGACCCGAATCAGCCGCATGCCCAGCGTGCGCGCCGCCGCATCCTGGTTCCGACGCCCGGCGTCGAATGCGGCCTTCTCGAGAATGCCGTTGTCGTTGGTGATCAGCGCGACCCGGGCGACGTTTGGCAGGGCCGACTTGATCAGGTCGAGCCGCTTCAAGACCAGGTCAAAA
>JAYUPO010000050.1:0-5286 GCA_043760085.1 Burkholderiales bacterium | reverse complement strand
TGGAGGAGAGGGAGGGATTCGAACCCTCGGAACCTTGCGGTTCGCCTGATTTCGAGTCAGGTACATTCGACCACTCTGCCACCTCTCCAGGTGTTCATTGAGCGCGGGTCAGGCGCAAAGCGAAGGGCGCGATTCTATCGGATCAAACGCGCAACTCCGTGGCCCCGCCCATGTAGGAATGCAAGGCCGCCGGCACCTCGATGCTGCCATCGGCGCGCTGGTAGTTTTCAAGCACCGCCACCAGCGCGCGGCCCACCGCCAGGCCAGAGCCATTCAACGTATGCACCAGCTCCGTCTTGCCCTGCGCATTGCGAAAACGCGCCTGCATGCGCCGCGCTTGGAACGCCTCGCAGTTGCTCACTGAACTGATCTCGCGGTAAGCGTTCTGGCCCGGCAGCCACACTTCCAGGTCATAAGTCTTGGTGCTGCCAAAACCCATGTCGCCGGCGCACAGCGTGACCACGCGGTACGGCAGCGCCAGCTTTTGCAGGATGGCCTCGGCATGACCCAACATTTCTTCGAGCGCGGCGTAGCTGTGCTCGGGCTGCACGATCTGCACCATCTCCACCTTGTCGAACTGATGCTGGCGAATCATGCCGCGCGTGTCGCGCCCGGCACTGCCGGCTTCAGAGCGAAAACACGGGCTGTGCGCCGTGAGCTTGATGGGCAAGGCCGCGGCTTCAAGAATTTCGCCGCGCACGCTGTTGGTGAGCGAGATCTCGCTGGTGGAAATGAGGTACTGCTCGGGCTGCGCTTCATCGCCGCCGCCCGCGCCGGCTTGCCCGGCGCTGCCACGGAAGACCCAGAACATGTCTTCCTTGAACTTGGGCAATTGCCCCGTGCCTTCCAGCACTTCGCGGTTCACGATGTACGGCGTGTAGCACTCGGTGTAGCCCTGCTCGGTGGTCTGCACGTCCAGCATGAACTGCGCCAGCGCGCGGTGCAGCCGCGCCACCGGGCCGCGCAGGAAGCTGAAACGCGCGCCGCTCAGGCGCGCGCCGGTGTCGAAATCCAGGCCCAGCGGCGCGCCCAGGTCGACATGATCCTTGGGCGTGAAGGCGAATTCGCGCGGCGTGCCCCAGCGCTTGAGTTCAACGTTGGCTGATTCATCACTGCCCAGCGGCACGCTGTCATGCGGCAGGTTGGGCAGGCCCATCAGCATGGCATCGAGCTGCGCCTGGATGGCTTGCAAGCGCTGGGCGCCGCTTTGCAGTTCAGCGGCAATGCGGCCCACCTGGGCCATCAGGTCAGCCGCGTCTTCGCCCTTGGCCTTGCACTGGCCGATCTGCTTGCTCAAGGCATTGCGCTGCGCTTGCAGCGCTTCGGTGCGCATCTGCACGGCCTTGCGCTCGGCCTCGAGCGCGGCGTACAGCTCCACGTCGAGAAAGGGTTGTGGGCTCTTGCGGGTTTGCAGGCGGTTGACGACCTGGCCCAGGTCGCGGCGCAGCAAGCTGATGTCGAGCATGATCTAATTCCAGTAAGCGATTTCAAACGTTAATGCCGCGCGTGGCGCGCGAAGCGGGGCGAAACGAGGCGAAACGAGACAAAAGCAAATGCGCTTCAGGATCGCCCCGCGGCCAGCATGCTCTTGTCGCCCAGGCCCAGCGGCAGCGGGAAGTGGGTGTGCTCCTTCACGCCGTCCATGTTGCGCACGCTCACCGCGCCGAGTTCGCGTAGCCGGTCGATCACCTGGCGCACCAGGATGTCGGGCGCCGAGGCACCGGCCGTGAGGCCCACGCAGCGTTTGCCTTCAAACCACTCGGCCTTCAGGTCAGCGGCCGTATCGACCATGTAGCCCGGCGTGCCCAGGCGCTGCGCCACTTCGCGCAGGCGGTTGCTGTTGCTGCTGCTGGGGCTGCCCACCACCACCACCACATCCACCAGGGGTGCCAACAACTTCACCGCGTCTTGCCGGTTCTGCGTGGCGTAGCAGATGTCCTGCATCTTGGGTTCGCGCACATGCGGGAAGCGGGCCTTCACCGCGGCCAATATCTCGGCCGCGTCGTCCACGCTCAAGGTGGTTTGCGTCACCACCGCCAGCCGCTCGCCGCGCGGCTGCGCGCGGGCCACGCCGGCCACGTCTTCCACCAGGTAGATGCCCTGGCTCAACTGGCCCATGGTGCCTTCCACCTCGGGGTGGCCCTTGTGGCCGATCATGATGAATTCATAGCCCTCGCGCGCCAGCTTGGCCACTTCGACATGCACCTTGGTCACCAGCGGGCAGGTGGCATCGAAGACCTGGAAGCCGCGCGCATCGGCCTCGTCGCGCACCGCCTTGCTCACGCCGTGGGCGCTGAACACCAGGGTGGCGCCGGGCGGCACGTCGGCCAGGTCTTCGATGAAGATCGCGCCCTTGGCTTTCAGATCGGCCACCACATAAGTGTTGTGCACGATCTCGTGGCGCACGTAAATGGGTGCGCCGAATTTCTTCAGCGCGCGCTCGACGATTTCGATGGCGCGGTCAACGCCGGCGCAGAAGCCCCGCGGCTCGGCCAACACCACTTCGTTCAAACCTTTGACCATCAGGCTGGCCTCATCACGCTCGTTCGTCACATCACACCGATCACATCACACCAATCAGTTGCACTTCAAAGCTCACCGCCTGGCCGGCCAACGGGTGGTTGAAGTCGAACAGCAGCCATTCGCCGCCGTCTTCGCGCACGACACCGCTAAAGGCCTGGCCGGCATAACCGCTGCCTCCAGCCGGCGCGGGGAATTGCACCACATCGCCCACCTGGTAGCGCGCGCCGGGGTCGCCCAGCTCATGCAGCAAGGCCAGCTTCACGCGCTGCACGAGTTGCGGGTTGCGCGCGCCGAAGGCCTCGCCCGCATCGAGCGCCAACACTTCATGCGCGCCTTCGGCCAGGCCGAGCAGGCGCGCCTCGATGGCCGGGGTGAGCTGGCCCCGGCCAAGCGCCAGCGTGGCGGGCTTGCCGGCAAAGGTGTTCACCAAGTCTGCCCCATCGGGGCCGGTCAGGCGGTAGTGCAGGGTCAGGAACGAGCCTGGCTCGACAAGGTTCACGGTGGGGGTGGGCGCTGCGTCGTGCGCGCGCCGGTGGCATAGACTGGCTCGCATTTTACGAGGCTGCCCTGCCCGGCCTGCGCTGCCCACAACGCTGCCCACGACGCTGCCCAATACGCTGGCCATTACGCTGCCCATTACAGCTGCCCATTACGCTGCCCACCACGCTGCCCACCATGTCACTCAAAGACCTGCCCGCTGCCCAGCGCCCGCGCGAGCGCATGCGCAGCCATGGCGCGGCGGCGCTGAGCGATGCCGAACTGCTGGCCCTGCTGCTGCGCACGGGCTACAAGGGCACCGGCGTGCTGGCCCTGGCTGAAAGCGTGCTGGCGCGTTTTGGCGACTTTGGCACCCTGCTGCATGCCGGGGCCGATGAACTCAAGCTGGTCAAGGGCCTGGGCCCGGCCAAGCGCGCCGAGGTGCAGGCCGTGCTTGAACTGGCGCGCCGCGCGCTGGCGCAAACGTTGCAAGCACAGCCGGTGTTCGATGCGCCGCAGAAGGTGAAGGACTACTGCGCGCTCAAGCTGGCCGGCCTGCCCTACGAGGTGTTTGCGGTGCTCTTTCTCGATGCCCAGAACCGCCTGCTGCGCATGGAGGAGATGTTCCGCGGCACGCTCAGCCAGACCAGCGTGTACCCGCGCGAGGTGGCGCGCCGCGCCTTGCAGCTCAATGCGGGGGCGGTGATCGTCAGCCACAACCACCCTTCGGGCGTGGCCGAGCCGTCGCGGGCGGATGAATTGATCACGCAGAACCTGAAGGCGGCGTTGCGGCTGATCGACGTGCAGTTGATCGATCACCTGATCGTGGCGCGTGCGGGCATCGTGTCCTTCGCCGAGCGGGGCCTGTTGTGAACCTCAGCGCCTTGGCCCACTTGCGCGCCACCTTGCTGCGCCAGCGCGAAGACGAACAGCGCGCGGCGGCGGCCCAGCTTGAGCAACACCGCCACGCCGAGAAATTGCGCGATGAACAGCGCCAGCAGTTCGCGCTGGCGGTGGGCCCGGTGCGTGCGCTCAAGCCGCACGGCCGGGCACCCACGCGGCGCGCCGGCCCGGCGCCCGAACCGCGGCAAACGTTTTTGGATGAGCAGGCGGCGTTGCGCGAAGCCTGGAGCGACGAGGTCGACATCGACACCCTGCTGCTCACCGATGACGGGCTGAGTTATCGCCGCGACGGCATCACGCCCGACGTGCTGAACCGCCTGCGCCGCGGGCAGTGGACGATCCAGGCCGAACTCGACCTGCACGGCCAGCGCCGCGACGAAGCGCGTGAAGCCCTGGGTGCGTTCTTGCGCCAGGCCCAATCGAACACCCACCGCTGCCTGCGCGTGGTGCACGGCAAAGGCCACGGCTCACCGGGGCGCGAGCCGGTGCTGAAGGTGCGCGTGCAACGCTGGCTGGCACAAAGCCAGGCCGTGGTGGCGTTCACCCAGGCCAGCGGCCCACAGGGCGGGGCGGGCGCATTGATCGTGCTGTTAAGGGGTTGAGCGGTTGAGCGGTTGAACGGTTGATTGCGCGGCTGCGGCCGCGCGGCGCCTTCAACCCGCGCGGTTGCGCATGAAGTCGGCCGTGCCGAAGAACGCCTCTTGCAGCCGCGTGGCCAGGGCGGCGTCCACCTGCAACTCGCGCATCGCCTGGGCCATGCAGGCCAGCCATTGGTCGCGCTCGCGAATGCCGATGGCGAACGGCAGGTGGCGCGCGCGCAGCCGCGGGTGGCCGAAGCGTTCGATGTAATGGTTGGGCCCGCCCAGCCAGCCGCACAGAAACCAGAACAGCTTGTCGCGCGCACTGTCCAGCGTGCCCGGGTGCACCGTGCGCAGTGCGATGTAGGCAGGCTCCAGTTCCATCAGGTCGTAAAACCGCTGCACCAGGGCGCGCACGCCGGGCTCGCCGCCCAGGCCTTCGAAGGGCGTGACCTCACTCACACCGGCGTGGCTTCGCTGTGCTCGGCCAGCCGCGTGGCCGCCGCCACCACGGCCAGTGACGCGGCGGCGCCGGGCTGCGCTTCCAGCAGCAACTGGCGGCGCTGCACGGCGTCGCGCACGGCGGCGTCACTCGGCACTTCGCCCAGCAGCAGCAGCGTCAGTGGCTGCGCCAGGGTGGGGTTGAGGTAGCGCTCGATCACGGTTTGCAACTGCGTGCGAACGCCGCGCCCCTCGCCAGGCCGGCGCGTCTGGTTGACCACCAGGAACGTGGGCCGCGCGGCTTGCGTGCTGGCCAGCACCTTGAGCGTGGCGTAGGCGTCGGTGAGCGACGTGGGCTCGGGCG
>JAYUPO010000049.1:0-2172 GCA_043760085.1 Burkholderiales bacterium | reverse complement strand
ACTTGGCGCAGGTCCAGCCCTTGTTCTCATCGTGAATTCGGTTTTCAACCGGTACGATCACATCGTCCAGCCAGACTTCGTTAACTTCCAAATCGCCGCCTAGGGTGTCGATCGGGCGAACCGTCACGCCGGGGCTGGCCATGTCGATCAGCAGGAACGAAATGCCTTGCTGCGGCTTGGGCGCGCCGGGGTCGGTGCGCACCAGGGCGAACATCATCGAACACCACGGCGCGTAAGACGTCCACAGCTTGTGGCCGGTGATCGTAAAGTGGCTGCCGTCATCCGTTAACACCGCGCGGGTCTTCAACGCGGCCAGGTCAGACCCCGCGCCGGGCTCCGAAAAGCCCTGTGCCCACCAGGTGTTGCTGGCGCGAATGTCGGGCAGGTACCTGGCCTTTTGCTCTGCTGTGCCGAACTTGATGAGCACGGGGCCGAGCATCTGGATGCCGCTGGCGATGATGCGCGGCGCGCCGCCGAGCAGCGTCTCGTCATCGAAGATGAAGCGCTGCACCGCATTCCAGCCCGGCCCGCCATGTTCCACCGGCCAGTTGGGCGTGAGCCAGCCGCGTTGTTCGAGCGTGCGAAACCAGCGCACGTAGTCGGCGTGTTCCAGGCGCAGGCCCGTCTCCACCTTGTGTTTGATGTCCGCCGGCAGCCTTTCGCGCACGAAAGCGCGCACCTGCTCGCGCAAGGCCTGGTCGGCCGCGGAAAACATCAAGTTCAAGCGGGCACCTCGGTGCTTGTGTGATCGACGACCAACAGCGCATCCAGCGCCAACACGCCGTCGTGCCGCGCCACCAGCGGGTTGATGTCGATTTCGCGGATGCCCGGGCTGGCGCGCATCTGCGCCGCCACCAGTGCCACCACGCGGGCGATGGCGGCCACATCCACCGCGGCCGAACCGCGAACGCCGGCCAGCAGCGGCGCGGCTTTTAATTGCTGCAACTCGACAACGATGTCGGCCTCGGTCAAGTCTGCCGCCAGCAGCCGCACATCCTTCAACACTTCGATCCAGATGCCGCCCAAGCCGAGCAGCAGCACCGGGCCCCAGGCGGCGTCGCGCTTCGCGCCCAGCACCAACTCCAATCCGGGCTCGCCCATGGCTTCCACCAGCACGCCATCCAGCTGCAAGCCGGGGCGGTGATTTGAAACGTTAGCGTGCAACCTGGCCCAGCCGGCGCGCAGTGCGGCGTCGTCACGCAGGTTGACCAGCACGCCGCCGGCGTCGCTCTTGTGCGGCAACTCGCTGGCCTGGGCTTTCAGCACCACGGGGTAGCCGATGCCTTGGGCGATGCGCAGGGCGGCTTCCACATCCTGTGCCAGGCCGCCTCGCGGCACCGGCACGCCAAGCGTTTGCAGCCAGCGCTTGCCAAGGTATTCCGCAAAGATGCCGTTCGGCGGCACCGCGCCGGGCAAGGGCGCAGCCGCGCCGGTTGCCGCCACACCGCGTGGCGCGCGCTGCAACGCTGCGCTGTACTGCGCCACATTGCGCAGCGCGCGCAACGCGCGCTCGCCCGAGCGGAACAGCGGCACGCCGCTGGCGTGAATGGCATCGCTGAAGAAGGGCTCGATGGGGCTGGCATCGCCCGTGAGCACCAGCACCACGGGCTTGGCCGCAGCGGCCAGGGCCGGCACGATGTGATCGGCCTTGTCGCGCTGCGCCATCAGCGGGCCCACGGGGATGCTCAGCACCAGGTTGCCCACGCCCTCATCAGCCAACAGCGTGTGCACCAGCTCGCCCACCATGCCGGGCTGGCGCACGCCGATGGTGGTGTAGTCGAGCGGGTTCTCGGCCACGGCGTAGGCGGGCAGCCTGGCCTGCAACGCCGCCACCGTGGTGCCGCGCAGCGCGGGCAGGGCCAGGCCAATCTCGTCGCAGAAATCGAGCGCCAGGTTCTTCAGCGCGCCCGAGCCGGTCATGAACGCTGTGCCGCCGGCGGCGGGCTGCGGGTGGCGCAGCAGGATGGCGGTGGTGTCGAACAACTCGTCAATGCTGCCCACTTGCACCACGGCCTGGCGCTGCAGCAGCGTGCTGGCCACGGCGTGGTCAGCCGTCATGGCGCCGGTGTGCGAGGCGGCGGCTTGCTGCGCGCGGGCGCTGTGGCCAGGCATGAGCAGGACGATGGGTTTGCCGGCAGCGCGGGCCTGCTGCGCCAGTTGCAAAAAGAGCTG
>JAYUPO010000048.1:0-2173 GCA_043760085.1 Burkholderiales bacterium | reverse complement strand
CGAAGATCAACAGGCCGCGCTCGCGGGCGCGGGCGATGAGCTGCTTGTGCCCGGCAATGATCTGCGCCGCGGACACCACTTCACCGGCGAGGCCGAAGAACCCCGGTATGCCGATGTTGTTGATGCCTTCCATCAGGATCACATACTTCACGCCCGGCGCATTCAGCACGTCTCGGTCGAAGCGGGCCAGCGCATTGGGGCCGATCAGGTTGAACAGCGTGCGGTTGCCGCTGATGCCGTGGTTGAGCACGGCCAGGTGGTCGCTCGAGCGCCGCGCCTGCAGCCGCGCGGCCAGCACGTTGGGCCAGCGCGCATTGGCGTCGGGCGTTGAGGCGTAGCCGTCGGTGATGGAGTCGCCAAGGGTCACGATGGCGGCGTTCTTCTTGGGTGCAGACACCGTCACGCCGGTGAGGAAGTACCACGACAGGCTGGTCGTTGCCGTGGGCAGCGCGACGGCCGCGCTGTAGTCACCCGGGTGCGAGATGTAGGTCGTGTTCAGGCCCAGTGAGTGGTAGGTGTGGGTGGGTGTGGGCAGCGGCAGGTACAGGCTCACAGCCAGGTCGCCCGCCACTGGCACGTGAAAGGCCACCGGGTCGCTGAGGGCCGGCGCGCCGGCCGGAATGGTGATTGACACCTGGCCCGAGAACGGGAGTTTGCGGTCTGTCCCGGGCACGATGCCCGCACCGGCGCTGTGCCGGGCAATGCTGGCCGCGCCAATGGTGAGCGGCGCCGTGCCGAATTCATTCGAGACGCGAATCCTGACCTGCGTGCCGCCGATGGTGGTGCGCACGATCTGGCGCAGGGTCTGGTTCTCGAACTGTGCCGGCGCGGGCAGCACGAACGGCGGCTCGGGCGCCTGCGGGCTGGCCGTCCAGGTGCCGACCCAGCGCTCGGTATCGCGATCATGCGCCGCCGCGGGCGGTGGCCCGAGCAGCGCGAAAGCCACGGCCAACGATGCCGCACCGACCAGCAGCGCGCGTTTGCTCAAGCCTGCCGCGTCGCGCGCGCAGACCGCCGGGGGCAAGCGGAGTACAGCGGACAAAAACGGCATCGTCATCTCCTCGATCAAGTGTTTGAAGGCGTTGAAGGGCGTGGCAGCCGCTCAATCGGTTGCAGGCTGGTTGACGACTCGCCTGATGTCAACCGTGCAAAACCCAGCTACCCCCTCATGTGCGTGGCCGCGGTCTTGGCGCCGATGCGCAGCTCATGTCTATGGTTCGTGCAGCCCGTGTCGAATTCAGGCTTTCGCGGGCGGCGCGCACGCCACCTGCACCACCTCGCGTCGCCCGCCATCCACCCGCACCGCGGTGAGCGCGCGGCCCCAGACGCAGCCCGTGTCCAGCGCCAACAGCGCAGGCGTGTTGATCAAACCGAGCGATGCCCAGTGGCCGAAGGCGATGGGCGTGCCGCGGCTGGCGCGTTCAGGGTGCTCGAACCAGGGCACATGGCCGTGTGGGGCGCCGGCCAGGCCTTCCTTGGTGGCCAGGTCGAGTGCGCCGCTGGCCGAGCAGAAGCGAATTCGCGTCAGCACGTTGGTGATGAAACGCCAGCGCGCCTGGCCGGTTAACGTTTCATTCCAGGCATCGGGCTGGTCGCCATACATGCCGTTCAAGTAGGCGGTTAACAGCGGGCCTTGCAGCACGGCTTGCACTTCCCCCGCCAACGCCACGGTTTGTGCCGCGCTCCACTGCGGCGCCACACCCGCATGCACCAGCAGCCAGCCGCCCTGGCTGGCGTCGAGCTGCAGCGCCAGGGGCCGTGCGCGCAGCCACTCCAGCCAGGCTTCGCGCCGCGGGCTGGCCAGCACATCGCCAAAGGTGTCGCCAGGGTGGGCGCGGCGCACGCCGTGGGCCACGGCCAGCAGGTGCAGGTCATGGTTGCCGAGCAAGCAGGTGGCGGATTGGCCAAAGCCGTGCAGCCGCTCCAGCGTGGCCAGCGAGGCCGGCCCGCGGTTGACCAGGTCGCCCAGCACATACAGCCGGTCGCGCGACGGTGAAAAACCGATTTCGCCCAGCAGTCGTTGCAGTGCGTCGCAGCAGCCTTGCACGTCGCCCACGAGGTAGTCCATGCGGGGGATTCTGCTACCCTTGCGCGCCGCTTCTGGCATGCCGCCGCCCGCGCCTTCACGGCCCGCAGGGCGCTGATACCCGCTAATGGAACTTGCGTTACTGGC
>JAYUPO010000047.1:0-2177 GCA_043760085.1 Burkholderiales bacterium | reverse complement strand
CGGTGACGGCAACTCGAACGGGCGGCTTGTTCATGGGGTGGGGCTCCGTGTAGGGGTGAATATTCGGCTCGCCCGGCGGGTGCTTGTCGTGGAGTGCGCCGTACGGGTTGCTACGGTGGCGGCCGCGGGGTGCGGCAGTGTAGGCGAAGGCCGGCGCCGTGGTGGCCTGAAAACGCTGGCACAAGGCCATTCTTCTATCTGATAGAAGATATCATTTATCTCAGTATGGACGGGCGTGTGCGGCTGTGCTGCAATTGGGCCCATGCCCGCCCCCCGCGCTCGCCCAGCTTCCACGCCTGCCACAGCCGCCGCGGCCGCCGCGCCCATTGCGCCAGCAGCCACCCGGACGGCGGCGGCGCGCATCGCACCTCCCGGCCCGGCCTTCAGCCCGCTGTACCAGCAGATCAAGGGCCTGCTGATGCGCGCGTTGCAAGAAGGCGAGTGGAAGCCGGGTGAAGCGATTCCCAGCGAAATCGAACTGGCCGCGCGTTTTCAGGTGAGCCAGGGCACGGTGCGCAAGGCGATGGATGAGCTGGCGACTGAAAACCTGCTGGTGCGCCGCCAGGGCAAGGGCACTTTCGTGGCCACCCATGCCGAGGAGGGCACCCAATACCGCTTCTTGCGCCTGATGCCCGATACCGGCGAGCGCGTGGGCATGCAGCGGCGCATGCTCGAATGCCGGCGCCAGCGCGCAAGTGCCGAAGTGGCGCGCGTGCTGGGCCTGGCCTCGGGCGACACCGCCGTGCAGGTGCGCCGCCTGCTCTTGCTGCATGAACAGCCGGTGGTGCTCGACGACATCTGGCTTTCGGGCGCCTTGTTCAAGGGCCTGAGTGCCGAGCGCCTGGCCAACTACCGCGGGCCCATGTACGGTTTGTTCGAAGCCGAATTCGGTGTGCGCATGATCCGCGCCGAAGAAAAGATTCGCGCCGTGGCCGCCGGCGCGGCCGAGGCCGAGCTGCTGGGCGTAGCCACGGGCTCGCCCTTGCTGCTGGTGGAGCGGGTGTCGTTCACCTACCACGATCAAGCCGTTGAGCTGCGCCGCGGCTTGTACAACACGGCGGAACACTACTACCGCAACGAATTGCAGTAGCACCTTCCTGGGGCGCGCAGCTTGCACAAGGCGGCCTGGGCAAGTTTCAAGCAAGCCTGTTGCGTTGCAATAAACTCATCCGGTTTGCCGCCCATACAGCAGTGCAGGCAAACCGCGAAGAAGTTGCACACAAGGACAACCAGATGGCAAGCACGAGCAAGGACGGGCCGGCGAGTCGCCCGGTGTACCGCAACATCCATGTCACGCAGCTCGCCGGCTACCGGCTGCCGCTGGCCGGCATGGTGTCGATCCTGCATCGCATCAGCGGCGCGCTGATGTTCCTGCTGCTGCCCTTTGTGATCTGGTTGTTCGATGTCAGCGTCACGTCCGAGATCAGCTACGAGCAGTTCAGCGCCGTGTTTCGCAGCGGCGCCGTCGGGCTGCAGGGCTGGTGCATCAAGCTGGTGGCGCTGGCGCTCATTTGGGCCTACTTGCTGCACTTCATTGCCGGCGTGCGCCATGTGTGGATGGACATGACGCACAGCGTGAGCATGGCACAGGGACGGTCGTCGGCGCTGGTCACCCTGGTGCTGAGCAGCGTGCTGACGCTGGCCTTGGCCGCGCGCCTGTTTGGCCTGTACTGAAAGCCTCACCATGAACGTTAACTACGGCAGCAAGCGCATCGTCGTCGGTGCGCATTACGGCCTGCGCGACTGGCTCAGCCAGCGCGTCACCGCGGTGCTGATGGCGCTGTTCACCGTGGCCTTGCTGGTGCAGGTGCTGTGGCCCGGCGTACCGCTGGGCTATGAGAAATGGGCCGGCATCTTTGCTGCGCAATGGATGAAGGTGTTGACGTTCTGCGTCATCGTCGCCCTGGCCATTCACGTCTGGGTGGGCATGCGCGACATCTGGATGGATTACGTCAAGCCCGTGGGCGTGCGGCTGGTGCTGCAAGTGTTCACCCTGGTGTGGCTGGTGGGCTGCGCCGGCTGGGCGGTGCAAGTGCTCTGGAGACTTTGAGATGTCATCCGTTTCTGTTCGCAAATTCGATGTCGTCATCGTCGGTGCCGGCGGCTCGGGCATGCGGGCCTCGCTGCAACTGGCGCGCGCTGGGCTGAACGTGGCCGTGTTGAGCAAGGTCTTCCCC
>JAYUPO010000046.1:0-14953 GCA_043760085.1 Burkholderiales bacterium | reverse complement strand
TTGTTGATCATTGGCTGTGGCGATGTGGGCCTGCGCGTGGCGCATTGGTTGCAAGGGCGCCTGCGCATCCTGGCGTTAACGTCCCAGCCCGCGCGCTGCGCCGAGTTGCGCGGCGCCGGCATCCAGCCGCTGGTGGGCAACCTGGACGACGCCGCCAGCCTGCAACGCCTGGCCGGCCTGGCCGACTGGGTGCTGCACCTGGCCCCGCCCGCCAGCAGCGGCGAACACGACTTGCGCACCACGCACCTGCTGCAAGCCTTGGCGCGGCGCCGCCTGCCGCGCGTGCTGGTCTACGCCAGCACCAGCGGGGTGTATGGCGACTGCGCGGGCGAATGGGTGGATGAAACCCGCAGCGTTGCACCGGCCACGGCGCGCGCACTGCGCCGGGTGGATGCCGAGGCCCAAGTGCGCGCCTTCGGCCGCGCCAGCGGCGTGCGCGTGGCGCTGCTGCGCATTCCCGGCATCTATGCCCTGAACCGCGTGGGCGGTGACCCGCGCGAGCGCGTGGCCCGGGGCACGCCGGTGCTGGCCGTGGCCGACGACGTCTACACCAACCACATCCACGCCGACGACTTGGCGCGCGCCTGCATCGCCGCCCTGGCGCGCGCCGCGCCGCAGCGTGTGTTTAACGTTTGCGATGACTCGCAATTGCTGCTGGGCGACTACTTCGATCTCGTCGCGCACTTGCATGGCCTGCCGGCGCCGCCGCGCATCAGCCGCGCGCAGGCGCTGGCTGAATTGCCCGCCCTGAGCTTGAGCTTCATGAGCGAATCGCGCCGCTTGCGCAATGCCCGCATGAAGCGCGAATTGCGTTTGCGGCTGCGTTACGCCACGGTGGCGCAGGGGCTGGTGTGAGCTTTGGCGTGACCGTCGATGTGAGCGCGCTTCAGGCTCTTGGACGGGCCGGTGAGCATCGCGACCGTTCGCAGCCTGGGCTACAGCCTGGCGAGGATCGCGCTCAGAGGTCGGCGTGCAGAACCGAAAAGGCCCGCCGCAGCGGGCCGGAATCGACGCAACCCCGTTATCGATCTTGCCGCCGGCGTGCCACCGCGCCGACCGCGACCAGCCCGGCGAACATCAGCGCGTAGGTGCCCGGTTCAGGAATCGCCGCTACGGCCGTATCGACCGACACGTTGTCGAGAAGGGCGCCGACGTTGTCGCCACCTGCATTCGAGAACGCGAGCGTAAAGCTGCCGCTGGCGCCGGGCGTGAAGGTCAGCGAGCGCACGCCGAAGGGGTCGCTCGCTGCGAGGGTGTAAACCGCCGATGAGCTGCCGAACGTCGCGGTGACCGTCTCGCTTGTACCCCGCCGCCCGCCCGCGAGCGCGAAGCTCGCCGTATAGGCCACACCGCCGGTCAGCGACAGCAGCTTGCCCAACACCCCGGCGTCGCCGGTCGAGCCGTCGAGGTCGACGACCTTGCCGGAGAAGCCGGCAAAGTTGTTCACCACATCGACGCTGCCACTCGTGACGGTCCAGCCGCCGACGAAGGTGGCCTGGTTCAGCGCCGCAACGTCGGCCTCGAAGGTGTCACTGAAGACGGTGACGGCGTTGGTGGCGGCGGCGCAGGACAGGAGCAGCGACGCGACAGCGAGGCGGTTCAGCTTCATTTGGTCATCCTTGTTCGAGGGTTGTGAGAAAAGTCCACGATCGACTGTGACCCATCCGCCTATTCCCGCAATCCCACACTTTTGGGGTGTCGCGTGTCGGTGCACTACTCTGCCCGTCGTCATGGCACCGGCCTCCCGCCAACGAAGCTCCGTGTTCGGCGAGTTCCCATATTGGATGCTCGCGCCGCTGCTGCTGTTGTGGCCGATGAGCGAGTGCTGACCAGGCTGGTCGCACAAGGCATCGCCAACAAGCCGTTCGATCTGGAGCGCCGCGCGCCGCGCGGCAAGGTACGTTTTCGCCGACACGATGAACGGCGGCATCGTTCGCGTCGCGCACTGTGGGTCGCGGTGCCGAGTCGCGCGCCGGCCTGCGGCAGCGTTGGCCATGCGGGCGCGCTCGCCCCCGTCAGGTCTCACCAGCCCAGCGCCAGCAGGCCATAGGCGGCCACCGCGGTCACCGCCAGCGCACTGCCGTAGCACAGCGCTTGCTGCAGCGGGCCGGGCCGGATGCCGAAGTCGTGCAGGCTCTTGTAGAGGCGATGCGCGGCGTGCCAGGCAAACAGCGCGATGACCGCGAACAAGAAGGCCTTGCCCAGGGCGTGCTGCGCAAAGGCCAGCATGCGGCCATAACTCATCGTTCCAGCCGGCAGCAGCAGCCCCAGCGGCACGGCGATGCCGGTGATGACGATCAGCGCCGGCCCGCACAACGATGCCAAGGTGCCGCCGGCGCCGAACAGCGCCCAGAAGATGGGGGCGTTGGATCGCTTCATGGCCACAGGGCCCAGGCCAAAAGCAGCAGCGCCAGGTTGGTGGCCACGGCCGCCAGCAAGCCGGCGCGCATCAACACGGCATCCCGCACCCGCACGCCGCGCCAGTACAACGGCGGCAAGGTCTTGGGCATGACCTCGAACCACGTGACGGCGTGATAGACCATGCCCACCAGCAAGACGATGTGAAAGGCGATGGCCAGCGGGCTGCGCAGGGCTTCAAGCCAACCGTCCCACGCCGCTTGCCCTTGCGCCAACCGCAGCACGCCGATCGTCAACACCACGGCATACGCCAGCGCGCCCAAGGCAGTGGCTTCGCGCCACATGTAGCGCACGAAGAACGGGTCGCGCCGCCACCAACCCGTCATCGGCCGCTTGAAGCTCATGTTTTTGCTGCCTTGGGTTTGAGCCAGCCCAGGAAGTATTCCTTGGCGCTGTTCACCTTGTTCTGGTTCACCGCATGCGCCGGGTCCACCTGCTTGGGGCAGACCACTGAGCAATAGCCCACGGCGGTGCAGTGCCACACGCCTTCTTCGGCGCCCACGATCTGCATGCGCGCGGCGCCGGCGCCGTCGCGCGAGTCGGCGTTGTAGCGCTGCAGCAGCGCCAACACGCCCGGGCCCATGAAGCTGCTGTCCAGGCCGTACTGCGGGCAGGCGGCGTAGCACAGCAGGCAGTTGATGCACGCGCTGTAGGGCTCGAACTGCGCCAGTTGCGCCGGTGTTTGCAGGTGCTCGCCTTGCGCCAGCGTGCGCGCTGCCTTGGGCACGATGTAGGGCTGGATACTTTCGAGCTTGGTGATGAAGTCAGCCATGTCGACCACCAGGTCGCGCTCGATCGGAAAGTGCGCCAGGGCTTCGACCCGCAGCGTGCGGCCGGCAAACTCGCGCAAGAAAGTGTGGCAAGCCAGCCGCGGCTTGCCGTCGATCATCATGCCGCAACTGCCGCAAATGGCCATGCGGCACGACCAGCGAAAGCTCAAGCTGCCGTCGATCTCGTCCTTGATGGTTTGCAGGCCTTGCAGCACCGACATGTCATCGCTATAGGGCACGGTGTAGGTCTGCCACACCGGCTTGCTTTCCTGCTCGGGCCGATAACGCAGCACCGCGATCTGGAGTGTGTTGCCGGCCTCAGTCATGGTTGCGATCCTGCGTGGCGCGCCGCGTCGGCCTGCTCGCCCAGGGCGCCATAGGCGCGCGTGCCGGGTGGTGAGCGGGTGATCGTTACCGCGCCGTGGCTGATGCGCGGCGGCTCGTCGCCCGTGAAATGGGCCAGGGTGTGCTTGAGGAAGTTCACGTCGTCACGTTGTTCAAAGCCATCCAGCCGCTGATGCGAGCCGCGCGACTCTTCGCGGCTGAGCGCGCTGTAGACCATGGCCTGCGCCACGTCGAGCAAGTAGCCCAGTTCAATGGCCAGCAGCCACTCTGTGTTCCAGCCCTTGGAATGATCGTCGATGCGCAGGCGCTTGAAGCGCTGCTTCAGTTCGTCGATCGTGCGGCCCGTGGCCAGCATCTGCGCGCCGGTGCGGTAGATGCCGCAGCCGTCTTCCATACTCTGCGCCATCTCGCGGCGCAGCACGGCCAGGCGTTCAGAGCCACCGCTGCGGGTCAACACGTCTAACGCGCGCGTGCGTGCGCCTTGCGCTTGCGCCAGCAACGCGCCCTGTTCGCCCGGCGCGGCCTGCTGCGCAAACGCCGCGGCCTCCAGGCCGGCCAGCTTGCCGAACACCAGCAACTCGGTGAGCGAATTCGAGCCCAGCCGGTTGGCGCCGTGAATGCCCACGCTGGAGCATTCGCCCACCGAATACAGGCCGGGCAGGGTGGCGGCGGTGCGGCCCTCGGCCACGATGCCGCCCATGGTGTAGTGCACCGCGGGCAACACCGGAATGCATTCCTTGGCCGGGTCCACGCCCAGGAATTGCTCGGCCAGTTCGTAGATCTGCGGCAGCCGTTCGCGCAGCAGGCGTTCGCCCAAATGGCGCAGGTCGAGGTGCACGCATTCACCGTGGCGGCTGTGCACGGTGCGGCCCTTTTGCTTTTCGTGCCAATAGGCTTGGCTGAGGCGGTCGCGCGGGCCGAGCTCCATGGCCTTGTTGCGCGGCTTGTCGCCGGCCGGGCCCAGGCCGTAGTCCTGCAAATAGCGGTAGCCGTCGCGGTTGAGCAAGAAGCCGCCTTCGCCGCGGCAGGCCTCGGTGAACAGCAGCCCGGTTCCGGGCATGCAGGTGGGGTGGTACTGCACGAATTCCATGTCGCGCAGCGCCACGCCGTGGCGGTAGGCCAGCGCCATGCCGTCGCCGGTGACGATGCCGCCGTTGGTGTTTTCGCGGAACACCCGGCCCGCGCCGCCCGTGGCGATGATCACCGCCCTGGCCTGGATGAGGCGGAATTCACCGCTGGCAATGGCCACCGCCACCACGCCCTGGGCACGGCCATCGTCGACCAACAGATCGACCACGAAGTGTTCATCGAAGCGCTTGATCGAGGGGTACTTGATCGAGGTCTGGAACAGCGTGTGCAGCATGTGAAAGCCGGTCTTGTCGGCGGCAAACCAGGTGCGCTCAATCTTCATGCCGCCGAACGCGCGCACATTGGCATGGCCGTCGGCCGTGCGGCTCCAGGGGCAGCCCCAATGCTCCATCTGCACCAGCTCTTCATGGCAATGGGCCACGAAGTAATCCACCACGTCCTGGTCACACAACCAGTCGCCGCCGGAGACGGTGTCGTTGAAGTGATGATCGAGCGAGTCGTGCGCCTGCGTCACCGCCGCCGCGCCGCCCTCGGCGGCCACGGTGTGGCTGCGCATCGGGTAGACCTTGGACACCAGCGCCACGCTCAGCGCGGGGTGGCTTTCGGCAATGGCGATGGCCGCGCGCAAGCCGGCACCGCCGGCGCCGACGACCACCACATCGCAGCTGAAGGTGTCCACCGCCGTGCCCAACTTAGCGCGCTCGAACAGGTGCACCGCCCTGGGGTAGACGTAGGCCCACCCGTAAACGGCTTCCAGCTACACCCCGGCGGCGCGCTTCAGCGTGGTCATGCGGTCCACCGTTTGCAGCTTGAGTTGCTTGCGCTCGCCGCGGCTTGAGACATCAAGCGTGACTTCACGCGCCGCCTGCCCGCCGCTCCACAGCCGCTGCCACAGCGCAGCCAGGGTGGCGACTTCGGCGCCGTCGATGCCCAGAATGCGGTCGCCCACTTGCAAGCCGGCGGCATCGGCCGGGCTGTCGGGGCTCACCCGCGCCACGCGCAGCGTGCCTTCCATCTCAACGCAATTCACGCCCAGCCACGCCCGTTTGCTGGCCGCGCTGCGGCCTTCGCTGCGCAGTTGCGCCAGGATGGGTTTGAGCAAGTCCACTGGCACAAACATGTTGCCGGGCATGCGCGGCGCGCCAGGGCCGCGCGCATCGGCCACGCGCAGTGAGCCCACGCCCACGAGCTGGCCGCGGCTGTTGAACAGGCCGGCGCCACTGTGTTCATCGTGCGGCGGAAAAGTAAACAGGGCGCCTTCGATGTGATATTCCCAGTAGCCCGAAAAGGCGCGGCGCGAGACCAGGCGCACGCTGGCCAGGCTGCCGTCTTCGCCGCCGCTGGCCGCCATCAGCGTTTCGCCCGGGCCGATCTCAGTGGTGTCGCCCAGCGGCGCGGCACCCAGCCGCAGCGGCGTGAGCGCCTGCACCAGGCCAAAGCCGGTGGCCACGTCGTAGGCCACGGGGCGGGCGGGCACCTGGCGGCCGTCGTCGGTATGCAGCACGATCTGCTCGGCTTCGAGGATCAGGTAGCCGATGGTCAGCACCGTGCCGTCGTCACTGATCACGATGCCCGAGCCGCGGCGCTGGCTGCCCAGGGTGGCGGCCGACGGCGCGCCGGGCACGGTTTGGATGCGCAGGCCCACTACCGCAGCGGCAGCGCGGCTCAGGGCGCGCGATTGTTCCTCGATCGGTGTGGCCGTTTGCGCGGTGGCGACCGTGGCCCAGGCCCCTAACACCAAGCTGAGCAGGACACGGCGGTTGATACGGTTGGCGGTCATGTGGGCCCCTGATGCAGGCCCCAAGCATGAACGCTTTTGCCGGTTTTGTCAGCGCCTGCCGAACGGCGCCTGGCCGCGCCAGTAGCGGATCATCAAAAAGCCGCCGAGCATGCCGCCCAGGTGGGCGAAATGCGCCACGCCGGTGTGGCCCATGAAACCGAACAGCAGTTCCAGGCCGCCGAAGATCATCACGTAGGTGCGCGCCTTCATCGGAATGGGGGGGATGAGTGGCATGATGGTGCGGTTGGGGAACAGCATGCCGTAGCCCAGAAGCAGGCCGAACAGCGCGCCCGACGCACCCACCGTGGGCATGTTGCTGCGCAAGACCCAGGTCACCAGCAATTGCGCCGCCGCCGCGGTGAGCGTGCTGGCCAGCACAAACTGCAGGTAGCGGCGCGGGCCCCACAAGCGCTCGAGTTCGCCGCCGAACATCCACAGCCCCAGCATGTTGAAGAACAGGTGCGACATGTCGCCATGCAGCAGGCCATAGCTCACCACCTGCCACGGCATGAAGCGGCCGCTTTGCAGCGGCCACAGCGCAAACCATTCACCCAGCGGCAGCAGGAAGTTCAGGAAGAACAGACCCGAGCAAACCAGCATCAGCGCCTGGGTGACGGGGGGAATTGGTGGCATGTGGCTTGACCCTTTAGATGCGGCGGCGCCCTGTGTGGGCGCGCTGCGCTCGCAAGACGTGTTGATGCCTGTGGTGCCCGGGGCCGGACTCGAACCGGCACGCCTTGCGGCGAGGGATTTTGAGTCCCTTGCGTCTACCGATTTCGCCACCCGGGCGGTGAGGGGCAAGCCTTAGGCAGTGCTGCGGGCGCGGATTATGGCATGCAGGTTTCAGCAGGAATGACTGCCCCTCGCCGTGTGAGTACACGCGCCTGCCGAAGGCCATGGGCCGGCGTTCCGGGGCGGCCCGGCGCTCGTCTCGCCACGCGCTGCCACAATGCCGCGCAAGGAGTTTGCGCCCCCATGACCGAGCCTGCCGCCCCGCAGTACCTGAGTATCGAAGACGCCATCGGCCGCACGCCGCTGGTGCGTTTGCAGCGCGTGCCGGGGGCCGACAACGCTGAACGCGGCAACATCATCCTGGGCAAGCTGGAAGGCAACAACCCGGCCGGGTCCGTCAAAGACCGCCCGGCCATCAGCATGATCCGCCGCGCTGAAGAACGCGGCGAAATCAAGCCTGGTGACACGCTGATCGAAGCCACCTCGGGCAACACCGGCATCGCCCTGGCCATGGCCGCGGCGATACGCGGCTACAAGATGATTCTGGTGATGCCCGAAGACTTGTCGATCGAGCGCGCGCAGACCATGAAGGCCTTTGGCGCCGAACTGGTGTTGACGCCGCGCTCAGGCGGCATGGAATACGCCCGCGACCTGGCCGACCAGATGGTGCGCGATGGCCGCGGCCGCGTGCTCGACCAATTCGCCAACGCCGACAACCCGCGCGTGCATTACGAAACCACCGGCCCCGAGATCTGGGCCGACACCGCCGGGCGGGTGACCCACTTCGTCAGCGCCATGGGCACCACGGGCACCATCACGGGGGTCGGGCGCTTCCTGAAGGAGCGCAACGCGGCAGTGCGCATCGTCGGCGCGCAGCCGGCTGAGGGCTCGCGCATCCCGGGCATCCGCAAGTGGCCGCCAGCCTATCTGCCGAAGATTTATGACGCGCAGTATGTGGACGAGTTGGTGCTGGTCAGCCAGGGTGATGCCGAAGAGATGGCGCGCCGGCTGGCCCGTGAAGAAGGCTTGTTCGGTGGCATTTCGGCCGCCGGCGCTTGCTGGGTGGCGTTGCAACTTGCGCGCACGGTGAAGAACGCGACCATCGTGTTCATCGTCTGCGACCGCGGCGACCGTTATCTGTCCACCGGCGTCTTCCCGGCCTGAACAGACTGAGCCAAGCATGTCAAATTACAAGTTCTGCCCCCAATGCGCTAATGCGCTGGAATGGCTGGCGCTGATGGAAGACGGTGGGCCCAAGGAGCGTTTGCGCTGCACGGGCTGCGGCTTCACGCACTGGAACAACCCCACGCCGGTGCTGGCCGCCGTGATCGAATGCGCAGACCGCGGCGGCCAGGTGCTGCTGGCGCGCAATACCGCCTGGCCGGGCCGGCGCTTCGCGCTCATCACCGGGTTCATGGAGGCGGGCGAGACGCCTGAAGAAGGTATCGCACGTGAGATCGGCGAAGAGACAGCGCTGCGTGTGGACGCGCTGGCGTTGATTGGTGTCTACGATTTCCAGCGCATGAACCAGATCATCATCGCTTATCACGCCGTGGCGCGCGGTGAAGTGAAGTTGTCACCCGAACTGGCCGAATACAAGCTTTATGAACCGGCTGAATTGCTGTGCTGGCCTGCGGGCACCGGCTATGCACTGGCCGATTGGTTGCGTTCGCGTGGGCACGAGCCCAGGTTCATGGACATGGCCGGGGTTCGGTGAAACGCACCGGGGCTGACATTTTTCAAACGTTACAACAGGATCACGCATGCAAGCGGACAAGGAAATCGATACCCGCGGCCTGAATTGCCCCTTGCCCATCTTGAAGGCCAAGAAGGCCCTGGCCGAGATGGCCACCGGCCAGTTGCTCAAGGTGGTGGCCACCGACTCAGGCTCGGTGCGCGACTTTCAAGCCTTTGCGCGGCAAACCGGCAACGAGCTGGTGGAGCAAACCACGGCCGGCGCCGAATACACGCACTATCTGCGCCGCAGATAGGCCCGGGCGCTTCAGAGATCCAGGCCCTTGAGGTAACTGCGAAACCCCGGGCCCAACTGCGGGTGGGCCAGCGCGAGTTCAACGTTGGCTTGCAGGAAGCCTTCCTTGCTGCCGCAGTCGTAGCGCTGGCCTTCATAGCGGTAGGCAAAGACTTTTTCACGGCGCAACAGCGACGCAATGCCGTCGGTGAGCTGAATCTCGCCACCCACGCCGCGCGGCTGGGTTTCGATTTCATGGAACACGCCCGGCGTGAGGATGTAACGCCCGGCCACGCCCAGCCGCGACGGCGCGTCTTCGGGCGCGGGCTTTTCCACCATGCGGTTGATGTCGATCAGGCGGTCGTTCACCGGCACGCCGGCCACGATGCCGTAACGCCGGGTGTGTTCGGCCGGCACTTCCTGCACCGCCAGGATCGAGGCCCGCCACTCGGCGAACTGCTCGACCATCTGCTTGAGCACCGGCGGCGAGCCGACCATCAAATCATCTGCCAGCAGCACGGCAAAGGGCTCGTTGCCGATCAGCCGGCGCCCGCACAACACCGCGTGGCCCAGCCCCAAGGCCTGCGCCTGGCGCACGTAAATGCATTCCATGTCGTCGGGCTTGACGCCACGCACCACGTCGAGCAATTCCTGCTTACCCGCCCGTTCAAGGGCTACCTCCAACTCGAAGGTCATGTCAAAGTGGTCTTCGATCGGGCGCTTGTGACGGCCTGTCACGAAAATCATTTCGCGCACACCGGCCGCATAGGCCTCTTCCACGGCATATTGGATCAGCGGCTTGTCCACCACCGGCAGCATCTCTTTGGGCTGCGCTTTGGTGGCCGGCAAGAAACGGGTGCCCAGGCCGGCTACGGGAAAGATCGCCTTCTTGACTAACATCGGCATTCTTAAAATGGCATTGACTTGCGGTCATTGTGGCATGCACCCTCGTGCGTGCGACACGGCATGTGAGGCACACATCACATGGACGTTTTGATCGTTGAGGCCGTTGAGCCCGAGGTCCTGAACTGGATCTCGCAACGCCACGCCACCCGCTATGCGCCCGAGCTCGACCGCGACCCGCGGGCGTTTCGACAGGCCTTGTTCGATGTGCGCGCGCTCATCATTCCGGGCTCCATCGCGCTGGACGCGCAGGCGCTGCATTTCGCGCCGGTGCTGCGCGCCGTGGGCCGCTTGTCGGCCGGCGCCGAAAGCCTGGACGCCGATGCCTGCGCCCGCGCCGGCGTGGAGATCGTGCGCGCGCAGTCGTCCACCGCCGCGGCCGAGGCCGAGTTCGCGCTCATGGCCATGCTGCAGTTGCTGCGCCGCGTGCCCGTGCGCAGCGGCGACGGCTACCTGGTGGGCCGCGAGCTCGGCGCGGCCACCGTGGGCATCGTGGGCATGACGGCGGCGGTGCGGCCGCTGTCGGTGCTGCTCGGCGCCTTCGGCACCAAGGTCATCGGCTACGACCCCGCGGTGCACGCCACCGACGCCCTGTGGGCGCGCTGGAACGTGACCCCCGTGCCGTTGCGCGAGGTGGTTGAACGCAGCGATGTGCTGTGCGTGTTCATGCCTTACTTCCCGCGCTACAAGGCGCTGATTGGTGAACGCTTCTTGTCTGCGGCGCGGCCTGATCAGGTGGTGATCAACCTGTCGCACTCCGAACTGTTCGACGAAGCCGCGCTGGCCGGCGCCTTGAACAGCGGCCGCGTGGCTGCGGCCTGGTTCGACAGCATGGAGCCCGGCACCGTGGAGCCCGGGCGCCCGCTGCACCAGGTGCGCGGCTTGCAGGTCACCCCCAGGGTGGCTGGCACCACGCGCGAATCGCGCTTGCGCAGCGCCTGGGCCGTGGTGCGCCGCATCGACGAGCTGCTGGCCGAAATGCCGCGGCCCGCGCCCGCGCAGCCTACGGGCCCAGAGCCGCCAGTTGACCTTGCAGCCGGGCCACCGTCAGCGTGAATTCCCCCAAGCGGGCGCGCTCCTGATCCACCACGGCCGCGGGCGCACGGGCCACGAAGCTTGCGTTGCCCAGCTTGGCCTCGGCCTTGATGGCCTCGCCTTGCAGGCGTTCGATCTCCTTGCGCAGACGCGCGCCCTCGGCAGCCAGGTCGATCTCCACCTGCAAACCCAGCCGCGCGGCGCCCGCATTGGCCACGGGTGACAGCCGCGTGGCCTGCGCGAAGGCTGCCTCGTCGCCCAGCACGTTCACCTCGCTCAAGCGTGCCAGCGCCAGCAACAACGGCCGCGCCTGGGTGATGAATTCAGCGTCGCCCAACGTCACCAGCGGCACGCGCTGGCCGGGGTTGAGGTTCATCTGCGAGCGCAGGTTGCGACATGCGCCCACCACTTCCTTCAAGCGTGCGACCCAGGCATCGGAGCGCGCATCCACCTTCTCCAACTGCGCGCGTGGGTACGGCGCGGTGACGATGCCCGCCGGCATGTCGGCCGGCCGGCGGCCCGCCGCGCTGGCCACGCTTTCCCAAAGCTCGGCGGTGATGAAGGGGGTGATCGGGTGCAGCAGCCGCAACACCGTTTCCAGCACGCCCAGCAATGTGCGGCGGGTGGCGCGCTGCTGCGCCGGCGTGCCTTGCGCAAGCTGCACCTTGGCGGCTTCCAGGTACCAGTCGCAGTACTCGTCCCAGACGAAGCTGTAGAGCGTGTTGGCCACGTTGTCCAGACGGTAGTCGGCAAAGCCCTGCGCCACCGCGGCTTCGACGCGCTGCAACTCACCCACGACCCAGCGGTCAACGTTTGAGAAGTTCATGTAGCCCTCTGGGCCACAGTCCTTGCTACAAGCGTTCAGGCCGCGGTCGAACTCGCTCAAACCTTCCACCTGCATCAAGACAAAGCGCGAGGCGTTCCACAGCTTGTTGCAGAAATTGCGGTAGCCCTCGCAGCGCTGGGTGTCGAAGTTGATGTTGCGGCCCAGGCTGGCGTAGCTGGCCATGGTGAAGCGCAGCGCGTCTGCCCCATACGCGGGCATGCCTGCGGGAAACTCCTTCCTTACCCGCGCCGCCACCTTGGGCGCGGTCTCGGGTTTGCGCAGGCCCACGGTGCTCTTTTCCACCAGCGTGGCCAGCTCGCAGCCCTGAATCAGGTCCACCGGGTCGAGCACATTGCCTTCTGACTTGCTCATCTTCTTGCCTTCACCGTCGCGCACCATGCCGTGGATGTAGACATCACGGAACGGCACCTTGCCGGTGAAGTGGGTGGTCATCATGATCATCCGCGCGACCCAGAAGAAGATGATCTCGTAGCCGGTGACGAGCACGGTTGAAGGCAGGAACAAGTCCCGCGCCACGCTGGGCTGGGGCCAGCCCAGCGTGGAAAACGGCACCAGGGCCGACGAGTACCAGGTGTCCAGCACATCGGCGTCGCGCGTCAGCGCCCCGGCATAACCTGCAGCTTGAGCGGCCGTGCGCGCGTCGGCCTCGCTGCGCGCCACGAACAACTCGCCGCCCGTGCCGTACCAGGCCGGAATCTGGTGGCCCCACCAGAGCTGGCGGCTGATGCACCAGTCTTGAATGTTCTTCATCCACTGGTTGTAGGTGTTCACCCATTGCTCGGGCACAAAGCGCACCGCGCCTGACGCCACCGCATCGATCGCCTTTTGCGCCATGCTCTGGCCATCAGGCCCCGGCTTGGTGGTGGCCACGAACCATTGATCAGTCAGCATCGGCTCGACGATCTGGCCGGTGCGCGCACAGCGCGGCACCATCAGCTTGTGCTTCCTGGTTTCGACCAACAAGCCCAGTGCCTGCAAGTCGGCCACCACGCGCTTGCGCGCGACGAACCGATCCATGCCGCGATAGGCCGCGGGCGCCTGGTCGTTCACCTTGGCGTCGAGATCGAGCACGCCGATCATCGGCAGACCGTGGCGCTGGCCCACCGCGTAATCGTTCGCGTCATGCGCCGGCGTGACCTTCACCACGCCGGTGCCAAAGGCGCGGTCGACATGGGCGTCGGCAATCACCGGAATCAAACGCTCGGTGAGCGGCAGGCGCACGCGCTTGCCCAGCAGCGCGGCGTAGCGCTCGTCTTCCGGGTGCACCATCACGGCGGTGTCGCCGAGCATGGTTTCGGGCCGCGTGGTGGCCACCACCAGCGCGCCGCTGCCGTCTTCCAGCGGGTAGCTGATGTGCCACAGGAAGCCGTCTTCTTCCTCGCTTTCAACTTCCAGGTCGGACACCGCGCTCTTCAGCACTGGGTCCCAACTGACCAGGCGCTTGCCGCGGTAGATCAGCCCTTGTTCATACAAGGTGACGAAGGTGTCGGTGACCACGGCCGACAGGCCCGCGTCCATCGTGAAGTACTCATGGCCCCAACTGACGCTGGCGCCCAGGCGGCGCATTTGCTGCGTGATGGTGGCGCCCGACTGCGCCTTCCATTCCCACACCTTCCTGGCAAAGGCGTCTCGGCCCAGGTCGTGGCGCGACACGCCTTGTTGTTCGAGTTGGCGCTCCACCACGATCTGCGTCGCGATGCCTGCGTGGTCGGTGCCCGGCACCCACAGCGTGTTGTGGCCCAGCATGCGGTGGTAGCGCGTCAGCGCGTCCATGATGGTCTGGTTGAACGCATGGCCCATGTGCAGCGTGCCGGTCACGTTGGGCGGCGGCAACTGGATGCTGAACGAGGGCTTGGCCGCGTCGAGCGTGGGCGCGAAGGCGCCGCTGGCTTCCCACAGCGGGCCGAAACGCGCCTCGATGGCGGCGGGTTCGAAGGACTTTTCCAGTTGGGTCATGGGTGGGGCGGGCCGGCGCTGCGCGGGGCAGACGCGGGCCACATCAGGGCGGCACGGGAGGGCGCGAATTGTAGGTCGTGGTACCTTCGCGGCCGCCCTGGACCAGGGGTGCCGCACCGGGAGGAACATGGCCGTTCAACAGCGATCTGCAAGGCTCTGGCGGCTGGGCTGGGCAGCCCTGCTGCCGGCGCTTGTGGTGGCCTGCGGCGGTGGCGGTGGCGGCGGCGATGCCGGCAGCAGTTGCACCGCAGACGAACGCAAGGCCTTCCTGCAGGGCTACTTCGACGACTGGTACTTCTGGACGCGCCAGGCGCCCAAACCGCAGCCCGCCAGCGCCGCCACGGCAGATGCGTACTTCAATGCACTGCTGTACGCCGGCACCGACCCCGCGTTCCCGGCCGATCGCTGGAGCGGCTACGAAAGCACCGAAAGCTTCAACCGCTTTTTCGGCGACGGCCAGAGCCTGGGCTACGGCATCTTCGTCACCGGCGTTGAAGCCAAGGCCGACCCGCAGCGTGGCTTGCAGGTGCGTTACACCGAGCCGCTGTCGCCCGCCGCGCTGGCGGGCGTGGTGCGCGGTGATGACATCGTCAGCATCAACGGCGTGGCCGCGGCCACCCTCATCGCCAGCGAAGACTACGCCGTGCTCAGCCCCACCGCCGCCGGCACCCAGCTCAACCTGGTGCTGCGCAACGGCGGCGTGCAGCGCAGCGTGGTCTTGTCCGCTGCAACTTACGGTTTGACGCCGGTGGTGGGCGCCAAGACATTGCCCACGCCGGCCGGCCGCAAGGTGGGCTATGTGCTGGTGAAAGACCTGATTTCGCAAACCAGTGGCGGCCTGGCCGCGGCCTTTGCCGGCTTTGGCGCGCAAGGCGTGCAAGACCTGGTGCTCGACCTGCGCTACAACGGCGGCGGCCTGGTTTCGGTGGGTGCCAACCTGGCTTCATACGTGGTGGGCAGCCGCGCTGATGCGCAGGTGTACGCGAACCTGGTCTACAACCACCAGCACGCCGCCAGCAACAGCGCCAGCCGCTTCAGCGCACCGGCCAATGCCCTGGCCATGAGCCGCGTATACGTGCTCACCGGCCCGCGCACCTGTTCGGCCTCGG
>JAYUPO010000045.1:0-2183 GCA_043760085.1 Burkholderiales bacterium | reverse complement strand
GAGGCCACGCGCCAGGTGTGCGCGGTGGGCTTGCCATCGGCGCCCACCGCTGCGGCCAGGGCGTGCACGGCCATGGGGCGGTAGAAGTCGTGCGTCATGTCGTCTTCACGGGTCCAGATCAGCTTGACCGGGCGCTTCACCGCCTTGCTGATCTGCGCGGCCTGGATGATGAAATCCATGTCGATGCGCCGGCCAAAGCCGCCGCCCAGGAAGGTACTTTCCACGGCCACGTTATTGGGGTCGATGCCCAGCAGCTTGGCCACCCCGGTTTGCGCCGCGTCGGGCCACTGCGTGGGACCCACCAGCAGGCATTTGTCACCCTTCACATCGGCGGTGAAGTTCATCGGCTCCAGCGGTGAATGGCTGACCATTTGCGTGAAGTACTCGGCGCGCACCACCTTGCTCGCCGCGGCGATGGCGGCGTCGGCATTGCCCACCGGCGGGCGCACGGGGATCGACGTGGCCGAGCCGATGGCGGCGCGCGTGGCCGCCATCATGGCCGGCGTGTTGGCGCTGGCGCCCGCGCCTTCGTCCCACTGCGTGTTCAGCGCCAGGCGGGCCTTGCGCGCCTGCCAGTAGCTCTGCGCCACCACGGCCACGCCGTCGGGGATTTGCACCACGTCGATCACGCCGGGCATGGCCTTGGCGCGCGCGGCATCAAAGCTCTTGACCGTGCCGCCGATCACCGGGCACATGTCGAGCGTGGCGAAGGCCATGCCGGGCAGCTTGACGTCGATGCCGAAACGCGCGGTGCCGTTGACCTTGGACGGTGTATCGAGCCGCGTGGTCTTCTTGCCCACGATGCGGAACTGGCTCGGGTCTTTCAGCGCCACCTTCTCGGGCGCGGTGAGCTTGGAGGCGACCTCGGCCATCTCGCCGTAAGTGGCCTTGCGCCAGTTGGGGCCCAGCACCATGCCGTTTTCGGCCTTCAGTTGCGCGGCCGGCACGCTCCACCTCTGCGCCGCGGCGGTGATGAGCATTTCGCGCACTTGCGCGCCGGCCAGGCGCAGCTTTTCCCAACCCTCGCGCACCGAGGTGGAGCCGCCAGTGAGCTGCAAGCCGAAGATCAAGGCGTTGCCATAGGCCTTGCCCGGCGGTGCGAAAGCGACCTTGACGTTTTGGATGTCGACGTTCAGCTCTTCAGCCACCAACATGGGCATCGAGGTGTAGACGCCCTGGCCCATTTCGGCGCGCGCCGAAATGAGCGTGATGGTGTTGTCGTCGGCGATATGCACCCAGGCGTTCGGCGTGTGCACCAGGCCCGCGGCCTGCGCCGGGCCGGCCAGCGGCAGGGCGATGCCGACCATCAGCCCGCCACTGAAGGCGGCCGATGACTGCATGAAACCGCGGCGTGAAACGGCGGTGTCGGTCGTTGTGGTGTCGGTAGTTGTGATGTCGGACATGGCGTGCTCCTTAAGTGCGTGCGCCGCGCATTTCGGCGGCCGCGGTCTTGATGGCAGCGCGAACGCGCACATAGGTGCCGCAGCGGCACAGGTTGCCGGCCATGGCGGCGTCGATCTCGCTGTCGCTGGGATTCTTGTTTGTGGTGAGCAAGGCCTGCGCGCTCATCAACTGGCCGCTTTGGCAGTAGCCGCATTGCGGCACGTCGTGCGCGATCCAGGCTTTTTGCAGCGGGTGCTTGTTGTCGGTGGACAGGCCTTCGACCGTGGCCACTGATTTGCCGGCGGCGGCTGACAGCGGCGTGGAGCATGAACGCACCGGCACGCCGTCTAACAGCACGGTGCAGGCGCCACAGAGCGCCGCGCCGCAGCCGAACTTCGTGCCGGCCAGGCCGACTTCGTCGCGAATCACCCAAAGCAGCGGGGTGTCATCTTCAGATTGCACGGTCACCGCGCGGCCATTGACTTTCAAACTGGTTGCCATAGGTACCTCCTTCGAGTTGGGCGACAACGAGGCACGGCCCCGGTGACAAGGTGGGTGATGGGGCCAGGGGCCCGTAACAGCGGCGCATGGTGCAGGCCCACCCGGGTCGCGTCAACGAAGGGAAGACCCGCAGTCCTGGCATGCGGCACAGCCCCAAATCGGCGCAAAGACCGGGCTGCTCCCCGTGGCCGCAGCCCCGCCTGAGCAAGAATCAGCCGCATGGTGAGTGCGCTGTTGCTTGTTGAAGATGACCCGGCCATTGCCCGCACCGTGGTGTATGCCCTACAGCGCGAGGGCTA
>JAYUPO010000044.1:0-5334 GCA_043760085.1 Burkholderiales bacterium | reverse complement strand
AGGCCTGGCCCCAGGCCGGCAGCACGCTGCACAGGCCGGCCAGCAGCGCGGTCGCGACGGCCCACTTCGATTGCTTCGCATTCATGAACATCCTTGGTTGAACTGACAATGCAGCATGGCACACCTTCCCTACGCTGATCTGGCGCAACCCGAATTGCAGCCGCTGGTGCAACGCATCACCGCCGAACGTGGCAGCGTGCTGCACCTGTACCAGATGCTGCTGCACAGCCCGCCGCTGGCTGAAGGGTGGCTGGGCTTTCTGACCCAAGTGCGCCAGCGCTTGCAGCTCAGCGGCGGGCTGCGCGAGCTGGTGATCATGCAGGTGGCGCACCTGAACGGCGCGCCTTATGAAGCCGAGCAACATGCGCCGCTGGCGCTGAAGGAAGGGTTGACGCGCGAACAGCTCGATGCCCTGCCGCGTTGGGCCGACAGCGGCGCTTTCAGCCCGGTGCAGCAAGCTGCCCTGCGCCTGGCCGACACGATGACGCGCGACATCCATGTGCCGGCGCAGCAGATGCACGCGCTGCGCCAGCACTTGAGCGAGCGCGAGGTGGTGGAACTGGTGGGCACCGTGGCCGCGTACAACATGGTGTCGCGGTTTCTGGAGGCGCTGCAAATTCACTCGGGCGATGCCCGCGGCGCGGGGCCCTGATCCGGCCCCTCGGCGGTGCCGCCTGCGGGCCATGCGGCGGCCGCGCAACCCGGGCACACTCGCCCATTGCCACAGGAGCGCGCCATCGCCGGCTACCGGGTCAAGCTGATCCACATTGCCATCGCCGGCGTGGCCGATCTGCACATCCGCGCGCTGCGCGACAACCAACAGTTCTTCGATGCCGGCGGCCTGGCCGAGGCGATCGGCATCTCGCCTTCCACGTGGCCGCTGTTCGGCCAGGTCTGGCCGTCGTCGATCGCGCTGGCGGTGCACATGGGCCAGCGCCCGGTGAGCGCGGGCGAACGCATCCTGGAGCTGGGCTGCGGCCTGGGCCTGCCCAGCCTGGTGAGCCACCGGCGCGGGGGCGATGTCACGGCCAGCGACCGCCACCCGCTGGCCGCCCGCTTCTTGCTCAAGAACCTGCGCTTGAATGGCCTGCCGCCCTTGCCCTATGGCCATGCGGACTGGGGTGATACCGGCAGCGCGATCGCGTTACTGGGCCCGTTGACTCATCTCGAACTGCAGGGCCGCTTCGACCTGATCATGGCCAGCGATGTGCTGTACGAGCGCGACGACGCCGGCGGCTTGAGCGGCACCATCGAACGCCACGCCCGGCGCTGCGCCGAAGTCTTGATCGTCGACCCCGAGCGCGGCAACCGCAGCGCCTTCAGCGAACGCATGCTGGCGCTGGGTTTCGTGCTGGAACAGTCGCGCCTGGACGCGGCGGCCAACCACCTGGCCGGCCGCTACAAAGGGCGCTTGCTGCGCTACCTGCGCCGTTGAACGTCGCGCCGTTGAATGTCGTGCCGTTAAACGTCGATTTAACCTGCCGGTTAACCCACGCAGGTTCGGTTCTTGCCGGTGCGCTTGGCTTCGTACAGCGCCTCGTCTGAACGTTCCAGCGCGGCCTCCAGCGTCTCGCCGTGCCGCCAGGCGGTGACGCCGGCCGAGAAGGTGACCAGCACCTCTTTGTTCTCATGCATGAACAACGCCGCGCTCAGGCTGCGCTGCATGCGGGTGAGGAACTGCTGCGCCTCGGGCGCCGGCATGTCCGGCAGCAGCACCACGAATTCCTCGCCGCCGAAGCGGGCCACAGTGTCACAGGCGCGCAGGTGCGCCTTGACCTTGGCCGACAGGGTCTGCAAGGCCTTGTCGCCCGCAGCGTGGCCCAGGCTGTCGTTGAGCTTCTTGAAGTTGTCGATGTCTATAAGGCCTATTGAGAGCCCCAATGCCGAGAGCCCCAAGGCCGCCATCGAGCTTGACGAAAGTGGCGAAACCGCACTGACTTGCGCCAGCCCCATGCAGCTGACCCCAGACTCAATGCGCGCGCATTCGGCCTTGAAGGCCTGCACCAGGCCGCGCCGGTTGGCCACCTGGGTGAGCAGGTCGGTGGCCACTTCGTCAGACAGGCGGCGCAACTCCGATTCCAGCGCCTGCACGCGCAGCTCCATTTGCGAGGCGCGCGAATGTTCGTCGCGCAGCCGGGCCTGGGTTTCACTCACCATCACCTGCACGGCCTGGCTTTCCTGGACGATTTGCCTGACCACGCCGGCCAGGCTTTCGATCGAATCAGCCTGTTCAATGGCCAACGCATGCTGGCTCACGCTGGCGCCGAAGCGGCCGGTGTCTTCGCCCAGCCGGCCCAGGTCACTGAGCATGCGTGCAATCAGCTCCTTGATGGCGTGGCGCGCTTCATTGCGATCGGTGTGCAGGTGGCTTTGGCGCTTGCGCGTTTCGGCCAGCACCTCGCTGGCGGCACGCACGCTGCGCGCGCTGATGCCCTCTGCCAGACCCTGGCGCATCACCTCGCACTGGCCACGGGCCCAACTGCCGTCCTCGGCCAGTTCGATCAGACCTTCGGTGAGTTCGCTGCACAACCGCCCCAGGTCGGCCAGCAGGCCGTGTCGATGCGCCAGCAGGCGCACGGCGCGGCGGCACAGGTCAGCCACGGCGTGGGTCACTTCAACGCCGTCGTCACCGCCGCGCAGCAGCGGCACGAGGCGGTCGAGTTCGCCGCGCAGTTCAGCGGCCCGGCGCTCACCGCTGGGCAACGCGGCATACAGGCTGCCGGCCAGCGCCAACATGATGGCCGGCCAGCCGGGGGCCGGCGCCAACGGCGCCAACGGCTCCAACGGCTCCAGCGTGGCCAATTCCGGCACGGCCACAGGCAGCGGCACGCCTGGCGGCTCGGCCTCATCGCGCAGCGCCGGTTCGGCCACGTCCTGGCACCAGGCTTGCACCAGCCGGGCCAGGCGGGTGCGCAATCGCAGCGCATCGCCGTGTGAATTGACCAGCACACGGTGCAGGCTTTCCTTGCGCGCCGACAGCGGCCAACTGCGGCTGCCGTGCTCCAGGCCCGCCAGCATGACTTCGATGTTCTCCGTCCAGGCCAGGCCTTGGGCGGCGCGCTCGTCGCGCTGGGTTCGCGCGCAGCCTGCGATCACGCGCGCCGCGTCGTCCCAGCGCCCGCTGCCGAGCAGGCTCAGCAGTTCTTCGCGCGCCAGGCTGCTATCAGTGACGCCGCCCACCAGCGGCTCCAGCAGCGCCTTCAGGCGCGGCGGCACGGCCGGCACCGCTTCGCCACTCTCGAAGGCGTAGGCGCGAGCGTAGTTGTCGGGCGTGGGTTCGAGTTTCACCATGGCCAGGCGGCGCAGCGCGGCCTTGGCCAGGTTCACCGGCGCGGTGCCTTGGCCCGGCGGGGGCAAAGTCATGTCCATGGTTACCGGCCCTTGGGTGGTTGTGCAGGCTCTCAAACCTGCCGCAGCGCCGGCATGCGGCCGGGCTCAGTGGCAACGCCGCTGCCGGCGGCAACGATCCATGGCGCCTTGCGCGGCAGGATGGTCTGCTCGACCCAGCGCTCCAGGTCGTCGGGCGGCACGCCACGGCAAAACAGGAAGCCCTGCATCAAGCCACAACCCAGGCGGTGCAGCACTTCCATCTGGCGCAGGTTTTCCACCCCTTCGGCAATCACGCGCAAACTCAGCGAGCGGGCCAGCGCAATGATGGCCGTGACCACCGCCGAACTTTGCGGCGTGACACCCAGGTCGCGCACGAACGAGCGGTCGATCTTCAGCTCGCTGATCGGCAGCGTGGTCAGGTAGGCCAGCGACGAGTAACCGGTGCCGAAGTCGTCGATCGAGATCTGTACCCCGATCTCGTTGAGCCGGTGCAGCGATGGGATGACGTTCTGCAAATCCTTCATCAGCCCGGTCTCGGTGATTTCGAGCTGGATCATGCGGTGCGCAATGCCGTAGGTGGTGACGCACTTGTGGATGTGCTCGACCAGGTCCGAGCGCTCGAACAGGCGGGTGGGCAGGTTCACAGCGATCGCATCGTCGAAGCCGAAATTCAACTGCCAGACCTTGGCCTGGCGCGCCGCTTCGCGCAACGCCCATTCCGACAGCGGCACGATCAGGCCGGTTTCCTCGGCCAGCGGAATGAAGTCGCCCGGAGGCACGAGCTTGCCATCGCGGGCCCAGCGCATCAGCGCCTCGGCGCCGACCATGTTGGCCGAACGCACGTCGATCTTGGGCTGGTAATGCAACACCAGTTCGTCGCGCTCGATGGCCTTGTGCAGCGCTGTTTCGAGCGCCAGTTTCTCGCGCCCGCGCCCGGCCAATTGCGGGCTGTACACGGTGGCGGCGTTGCGGCCTTGCGACTTGACGGCATACATCGCCACATCGGAATTGCGCATCAGGTCGACCACGCTGTTGCCGTCGCGCGGAAACAGCGCGATGCCCACGCTGGCGGTGACGAAGCATTCCTGGCCGGCTACGAAGATCGGCTCGCGCATCACTTCAAGAATGCGCGTGGCCACGCGCTCGGCGTCGGCGTCGCCCTGCACCTCGGGCAGCAGGGCCACGAATTCGTCGCCCCCCAGCCGGCCCACGGCTTCAAGCGCGCGGTGCGAGCGCGAGCCCACGGCGTCGAGGCTGCCTTCGGTCACCTGGTCGGTGTGGCGCACGCAGCCGCGCAGGCGGCGCGCCACCTCCACCAGCAACTCATCGCCCGCGGCGTGGCCCAGGGTGTCGTTGATGACCTTGAACCGGTCGAGGTCGATCAGCAGCAGCCCGCATTGGTGGTCGAGCCGGATGGCTTGTTCCAGCGCGCGCTCAACGCGCCACTGCAACTGGCGCCGGTTGGGCAGGCCGGTGAGCGAATCGAAATTGGCCAGGTGGTGAATCTTGTCTTCGGCCACGCGGCGGTCGGTCACGTCTTGCACGATGCCGGTGTAGCCGGCGCTGTGGCCGTGCTCGTTGAATTCGGGCTCGGCTTCAACGTGGATGATGCGGGCGCGGCCGTCGTACAAGGTCACGCTCACGTCGGTGGCCAGCACCGAGGCGCTTTGCACCACGCCGTGCAACAGGCGCAGGAAACCGCGCCGCTCGTCGCGCGAAATCATGCGCAGCAAGGTGCGCAGGGTCACCACGTCGGTGCTGCCATGGCCGAGCACGCGCAAGCCCTCGGGCGACAGGCCCAGGACACCGTGGCCGTTGTAGTGCAGCGGGCGGCGCCATTCGAAACTGCCCATGCGGGCCAGGTCTTGCGCCCGCGCCAGCTTGCCCTTGCTGCGCTCCAGCTCAATGCGCGTGCGCGACGCCCGCAACAGGTACAGCAGGCGCCCGGCCAGCAGGCTCCACTGGTTGGACTTGACGAAGAAGTCGGTCGCCCCGGCCTGGTAG
>JAYUPO010000043.1:0-5339 GCA_043760085.1 Burkholderiales bacterium | reverse complement strand
GCAAGAGCTTCAAACCGTAGATCGAGCCGGTGGCGCCGCTGATGCCCACCACCAGCCGGGCGTTCATTTCAGCCGGCTTTCACAGCCTGCACAAGCTCGCCGCTTTGGTACATCTCGGTCATGATGTCCGAGCCGCCGACAAACTCGCCGTTCACATAAAGCTGCGGAATGGTCGGCCAGTTGGCATAGCTCTTGATGCCCTGGCGAATATCTTCGTCTTCAAGCACGTTGACCGTGAACAGGTCGTTCACGCCACAGGCTTGCAGCACCTGTATCGCGCGGCCCGAAAAGCCGCACATCGGGAACTGCGCGGTGCCCTTCATGAACAACACCACGCGGTGGCCGTTGACCAAATCTTCGATCTGCTTGTGCACGTCGCTCATGTCTTTGTCTTCAAGTGATTTATCCAGCGCAGCGTTATACGGCAAAGCGCGGCCGGTGGCCGCAGCCACGGCGCAAAGCCCGCCAGTCTGTGGGCCCGGCCAGGTTTGTCGCGGTGCGCTAGAAGCTGTAGCGCACGCCCATCTGCAGCAGCGGCGTCAGGCGCAGCTCGCGCAGCGCGTCGTCCAGGCTGCGGTTGCCGCCCAGGGTGCGGCCCAGGCGGATGACGTTGCCGCTGTTTTGCGCCAGCAGGCCGAAGTCGGCCGAAAAGCTGAAGCGCCCATCTATGGCGCGCCCGGTGTAGCCCAGCCCGAGGTAGGGCTGGGTGGCCGAGGCGTCGCTGCCATCAGCCAGCAAATTCAACGCGCTGGCGTTGGCCAGGCCCAGGCTGCCCACCTTGCCGCGCGTGGGCACTGCCAGGTCGGCCAGGCTGACGCCCGGGGCACGCAACAGCACGCCGCTGGAGGCGCGAAAGCCGTCGCCCAGGCCAAGCCGACGCAGGTTCAGGAAATAGTCGCCCATGACCAGGGCTGAGGGTGCGGCCGGCGCCGCAGCCGGCGCCCAGGCCCAGGGGCTGGAAAGCGGCGTGGGCGCGGTGCTGGCCATGCCCAGCCGGATGCGCGGTTGAATTTGCTGCCACATCGGCGCTTCGATGCCCGGGCCGGCGGCGGCGGCGTGACTGGCCAGCGCAGCCAGCATGCTTGTGATGAAGACCCAGCCTTGCCGTGTTTTCATGACATCAACCCCTTTCAGGCCTGTGCCCAACGCACCTGGTGTGGCCCATCCTATGCCGCCGCAGGGCAGGGTGGGTAACAAATTGGTGTTGAATATCCCACCAATTCCCCACACTGGATTCCCACGTTCTATAGGGGGTGTGGCGCAGGCGCGTCGCCGTTGTGCCGGTCGTCCGTGGCCTGGCCACCGCTGCAGCGTTCCAGCCCAGCCAGGTCACGCCGCGTGCCCATGGGTGCCAGGCCGGCTTTTGCCATCAAGCCCAGCACCGCCGAGGCCTGGCCGGCGCCATGCTCGACCAGCAGACTGCCCCGCCCGCGCAAGTGCATGCCGGCGCCGGCGATGATGACCTTCAAGTCATCCAGCCCCGCCGGCCCGCTGACCAAGGCCTGGTGCGGCTCGTGGCGCAATGCGGCCAGGTGTGCGTCGCCTTCTGCGACGTAAGGCGGGTTGCTCAGCACCAGATCAAAGGCCTCGCCGGCAACAGCCTGCCACCATGAACCTAGCCGAAAGGCAATAGTCAGGCCCAGGCGTTGCGCATTGGCTTGTGCCACATCAAGCGCAGCGGCGCTGGCATCCGTGGCCAGCACCTGGGCGCCGGGCCAGGCCTGTTTGATGGCCAGGGCGATCGCGCCACTGCCGGTGCCCAGGTCGAGCACCTGCGGGGCGGCCGATTGCGGCAGGCCCTGAAGCAGCTCAAGTGCCCAATCAACCAAGGTTTCGGTGTCGGGCCGAGGCACGAGCACGGCCGGGCTCACGGCCAGCGTCAGGCCATGGAATTCGCGCTCACCAACCAGGTAGGCCAGCGGCACACCTTGCGCACGCAGCTCGCAGTTTGCAAGGTAGGCCTGCAAGGCCAAGGGCGCCAGCGCGGCGTCGTCATGTGCCAGGAGCCAGGTTCGCGGCCGGCCCAATTGGTGGCCCAGCAGCACTTGCGCATCCAGCCGTGTCAGCTCCAAACCGCGTGCCTGGGCCAGCGCGTGGGCGACCGTTGGGCTCAAGCCCCCGCCTCCAGCGCGGCCAGTTGCTCGGCTGCTCGTTCGGCTTGCAGGGCAGCCACCACATCGGTCAGGTCGCCGTCCATGATCTGCGCCAGCTTGTACAGCGTCAGGTTGATGCGGTGGTCGGTCAGCCGGCCCTGCGGGAAGTTGTAGGTGCGGATGCGGTCGGAGCGGTCGCCGCTGCCGATCAGGCCCTTGCGCGTGGCCGCTTCCTTGGCGGCGCGTTCGCTGCGCTCCTTTTCCTGCAAACGCGCGGCCAGCACGGCCATGGCCTTGGCCTTGTTGCGGTGTTGGCTGCGGTCATCCTGGCATTCGGCCACCAGCCCGGTGGGCAGGTGGGTGATGCGGATGGCGCTGTCGGTCTTGTTCACATGCTGGCCGCCGGCGCCGCTGGCGCGAAAGGTGTCGATGCGCAGGTCAGCGCTCTTGAGCGTGACCTCGGCACTCTCTTCCGGTTCGGGCATCACGGCCACGGTGCACGCGCTGGTGTGGATGCGGCCCTGCGCTTCGGTCACGGGCACGCGCTGCACGCGGTGGCCGCCGGATTCGAAGCGCAGCCTGCCGTAAACGCCGTCACCTTCGACGCGCAGCACCAGTTCCTTGTAGCCGCCCAGTTCAGAGGCGCTTTCGCTCATCACTTCGGTGCGCCAGCCCTGGCGCTCGCAATAGCGCAGGTACATGCGCGCCAGGTCGCCGGCGAACAGGGCCGACTCATCGCCGCCGGTGCCGGCGCGAATTTCCAGGAACGCCGGGCGGTCATCGTCGGGGTCGTTCGGCAGCAAAGCCAGGTGCAAGCTGGCCTGCAGGCGGGCCAGGTCGGCGCCGGCGGCGCTGAGTTCCTCGCGCGCCATTTCGGCCATTTCGGGCTCGGCCAGCATCTCCTGCGCGGCCTGCTGGTCGCGTTCGCGCTGTTCGTATTGGCGGTACAGGCCGACCAGTTCTGCCGCCGCGGCCTGTTCGCGCATCAGGCTGCGGTAACGATTCAGATCACCGGCCACGCGCGGGTCGGCCAGGCTCGCGTCCAGCTCGGCCAGCCGCATGCTCAGGCGTTGAAGTTGCAGGCGAAGCGTGTCTTTCATGGGGCAAGGCGTTGCGGCGCCGGGGTGGGCCGGCGCCGCGGTGTGTGGGGCGAGCTAACGGCCTTCGCCGTCAGGGTTGCGGGTGGCGTTGCGCAGGAACAGGCGCGACACGGTCAGCGCCAACTGGGCGCGCTGCGGTTCATCAGCGGCGCGCAGCTCGGCCAAGGCGCCGTGCAGCATTTTCTGCGTCAGCCCGCGCGACAGCGCTTCGAGCACGACGTCAATATTCTCGCCACGCGCCAGCAGCTTGCGCGCCCGGGCCAGCTCGGCGGCGCGCCATTCGTCGGCCTGCTCGCCCAGGGCCTGGATCAGCGGCACGTTGGCGCGCTGGCCCAGCCTATGTGAAAAGCTTTGCACGCCGGCATCGATGATCGCCTCGGCCTGCGCCACCGCCGCCTGGCGCTTGGCGCCGGCGCTTTGCACCAGGGCCGACAGGTCGTCCACCGTGTACAGGTAGATGTCGGGCAGCCGTGCCACTTCGGGCTCGATGTCGCGCGGCACGGCCAGGTCGACCATCAACATGGGCCGGCGGCGCCGCGCCTTGAGCGCACGCTCCACGGCACCCAGGCCGATGATGGGCAGCGAACTGGCCGTGCACGACACCACGGCGTCAAACTCATGCAGCCGCGCTGGCAGCTCGGCCAGGCGCAGCGCCTGCGCGGAAAAGCGGCTGGCCAGTTTTTCGCCGCGCTCGAGCGTGCGGTTGGCCACCGCCATGCTCTTGGGGTTGCGTGCGGCGAAGTGCGTGGCCACCAGTTCGATCATCTCGCCCGCGCCCACGAACAGCACTCGTACCTCGTTCAAGTCTTCAAACAGCTCGGCGCACAGGCGCACGGCGGCGGCGGCCATGCTGATCGAATGGGCGCCGATCTCGGTGGAGCTGCGCACTTCCTTGGCCACCGAGAACGAGCGCTGGAACAGTTGGTGCAAGGTGGTGCCCAAAGTACCGGCGCCGTCGGCCTCGCGCACGGCCTGCTTCATCTGGCCCAGGATCTGCGGCTCGCCCAGCACCATCGAATCCAGCCCGCTGGCCACGCGAAAGGCGTGGCGCGCGGCTTCATGGTCCTGGCGCAAATAGGTGTGGCTGGCCAGTTGGCTGGGGCCGACCTGGCCGTGCGTGGCCAGCCAGTCCAGGCTGGGCTGCACCAGGCCCGCACTGTGGCCGGCCTGCGTTGCCACGTACAGCTCGGTGCGGTTGCAGGTTGAAAGCAGAGCCACCTCGGTGCCGCTGTGGCGCAAACGGTCGCTCAAGGCGTGCAGCGCAGGGGCCAGTTGTTCGGGCGCAAAGGCGAAACGGCCGCGCACGTCCAGCGGCGCGGTCGAGTGGTTCAGGCCCAGGGTGAACACCGACATGGGTGAATTATAAAATCCACCCCTTTTTGGGCGCGCCATGGGTCTGCTGGAGGGGTTCTGGCATGTGCTGAACTTTGTGGTGGTGGCGCTGTTGGCGGGGTGCATCGCCGCCTTGTTGACCAAGGCTGTTTGGCGGCGCGAGATGTCGAGCAAGCCCTTTGTTCGCCTGGCCGGCGCAGCCAGTGCTGCCGCGGTATTGGCCCTGGGCCTGGGCTGGCTGCTGCTCGGCCGCGATGGCCGCATGGGCAGCTACCTGGCCATGGTCTGCGCCATGGCGTTGGCGCTGGCCTGGGTGGGTTTCAGGCGTTAACTTCTTCGGGCGTGCGCACCATCACTTCACCGCGCAGCGAGTGCGGGTAGGCCAGGGTGATGCGCAGATCAACCATCTGCCCCACCAGCCGCGCCGGGCCGGCGAAGTTAACGATCCGGTTGCACTCGGTGCGGCCCATCAGTTCGGGGCCAGCCACGCCGGGCCGGCGCGCCGCGCCTTCCACCAGCACGCGCTGCACGGTGCCCACGCGCTGCGCGCCGATGGCGCGTTGTTGCGCTTCGAGCCGGGCTTGCAGGCTTTGCAGGCGTTGCAGCTTCAGCGCATGCGGCGTGTCGTCGCGCAGGTTGGCCGCGGGGGTGCCGGGGCGTGGGCTGAAGATGAAGCTGAAGCTGGCGTCAAAACCCACGTCTTCCACCAGGGCCATCATCTTGTCGAAATCTTCCTGCGTTTCACCGGGGAAGCCGACGATGAAATCGCTGCCGATGCTGATGCCCGGCCGCACCGCGCGCAGCCGGCGCACGA
>JAYUPO010000042.1:0-15102 GCA_043760085.1 Burkholderiales bacterium | reverse complement strand
TGTGACGCTACATGGGTGCCAAGCGGCTGTATTCAAGGCGGGGTCATTGCCAGCAGCCACCATTCCAGCGCATCCGGCCCCGGCACGGTTGACAGACGCAGCCGCAGCGGCAGGTAGGAGCGCGCCGGGTCGAGCCAGATTTCAACGCGCGTGTCGTAGGGCCGCACGGGCTCGCGGCGCAGCACCACGGCGGGCACGTCCGGCATGCCGTCGCCCGGGCTGTGCCATTCGTCACCGAGCACATCGAAGCGCCAGACCTGGGCGTCGCCGCGGGTGCCGGCGACGAACAGCTCGATCTGGCTGCCCGGCGCCAGCGCACCAGGCTGCGCCTGCGCGATGCCGGCCAACTGAATGATCCAGCTCAAGCGGTCTTGCGCGCCGGGCAGCAACTCGTGCTCGATACCGGGGCCCGAGAACGTGATGCGCCCGGCCTGGCGCTCGAAGTTGACCGCGCGCGCCTCGCGCCCGCGCGCGCCTTCGGCGTAGCGCTGCGGGGCCAGGCCGGCGGCATCAAAGCCACCGCGGCTGATGCGTTGCCAGGCACTGCGGCCAGGCAGGTCACCCTGCAAGCGCAATTCATAACCTAGCGCGTCGGGCAGCCATGACAACTCGGCCTTGCCTTCGCGCTCGCCATGCTGCGTGCGAAAGCGCAGGTGCATGGCCGGCGGCAAGGCCGTGGCATAAACCGGCAGCGCGCGCGCCGGCCCCGGTGTGGCGCGGGCGGCCGCTGCGTGCGCCGGGGCGGCAGCGTGCGCCGGGGCGGCCAGCAACGGCACGCTCGCCGCGCTGGGTGCGGCACCTTGGGGTGCACCGGCCGCCTTAGTTCGCGGCGCGGGCCGCGCCACTGGGGCTGTTTTTCCCTGCACCGGCCCCTGCACCGGCCCTTGCTCCGGCCCTGTCACCGGCATCGGCAAGGGCCTCTGCGAAGGCACTTGCAGCGCCACTTCCGCCGCCACCTGGCGCACCTGCATCACCGGCCACGCGGCCTTGGCTGCATGGCGCGCTGGCAGCCTGGCCGTGGCCGACCACAACAGCGCGGCGTGCACCCAGGCCACCGCGGCCAGCAGCCCGAGTGCCGCCCAGCGCTGGCCCGGCGAGCGCACGGCGAAGGCGGCCCAGGGCGGCGGCAGTTTGCTTGGCATCGGACAATGCTGCCACCAACGGGAACCCCACAGATGAAACTTGCCACCTACAAGGACGGTTCGCGCGACGGCCAGTTGGTCGTGGTGTCACGCGACCTGGCCAGCGCCCACTTCAGCAGCGCCGTCGCCAGCCGCATGCAGCAGGTGCTGGACGACTGGAACTTCCTGTCGCCGCAGCTTGAGGACCTGTACACCACGCTCAACCAGGGCCGCGCCCGGCATGCGTTTGCCTTCGACCCGCGCCTGTGCATGGCGCCGTTGCCGCGCGCCTACCAATGGGCCGACGGCTCGGCCTACATCAACCATGTTGAGCTGGTGCGCAAGGCGCGCAACGCCGAGGTGCCCGAGAGCTACTACACCGACCCGCTGATGTACCAGGGCGGCAGCGATGATTTTCTGGGCGCCACCGATGACGCGGTGTTCGCCAGCGCCGACTGGGGCATCGACTTCGAAGCCGAAGTGGCCGTCGTCACCGGCGACGTGCCACTGGGCGCCACGCCCGAAGCCGGCATCGACAGCATCCGGCTGCTCATGCTGGCCAACGACTGGAGCTTGCGCAACCTGATTCCCGCCGAACTGGCCAAGGGCTTCGGCTTCGTGCAAAGCAAACCCGCCACCGCCTTCAGCCCGGTGGCGGTGACGCCCGATGAGCTGGGCGACGCCTGGCACGGCGGGCGTGTGCACCTGAACCTGCAAAGCGCCTGGAACGGCAAGCGCGTGGGCTTGTGCGAGGCCGGGCCGGAAATGACCTTCCACTTCGGCCAGCTCATTGCCCATGTGGCCAAGACGCGGCGGCTGCGCGCCGGCAGCATCGTGGGCTCGGGCACCGTGAGCAACCGGGACTGGGCCCACGGCTACAGTTGCATCGCCGAAAAGCGCGCGATCGAAACCATTCAAGACGGCGCGCCCAAGACGGATTTCATGGCTCACGGTGACACCATCCGCATCGAGATGAAGGGCCGCGACGGCGCCAGCCTGTTCGGCGCCATCGAGCAGACGGTGCGGCCGCTGTTGGGCTAACGTTTGCCGTCAGTCAAACCGCAGATTGAGCAGGCCCATGACTGAACTGCCCGGCACCTGGAAGGTCGTCACGGTGTGGCTGTTGTTGGGCCTGGCCGGCGCGCTGGGCGTGAATGCCTGGCAGGCGCAGCGCGAGCGCGCGCAGTTCCACTTCGACGGCCAGCGCGTCACCCTGCAACGCGCCGCCGACGGCCACTACCACTGGCCCGGCAGCCTGAACGGCCGCGCGGTGGTGTTCCTGGTGGACACCGGGGCCACGCGCAGCGCCGTGCCCGCCGCGCTGGCGCGCGAGCTGGGCCTGGCTGTGCTGGGGTCGGTGTCGTCCAGCACCGCCGGCGGCCTGGCGCGGGGCGAGCTGGTGCGCGCCGACCTGGCGCTGCAAGGCGGCGTGAAAGTGAGCCAAGCCCGCCTGGTGGCCCTGCCGCAGCTGGATTCGCCCCTGCTGGGCATGGACGTGCTGGGCAAACTCACCCTGCGCCAAAGCGGCACGGTGCTGAGCATCGAGCCCGGCACCGCGCCACCCTGAACAACCACACCAAGGCAGCACCATGCATCGACGTCAACCATTGATCATCCTCACCGCGCTGTGCCTGCTGCTGGCAGGCGGCGCGCGGGCCCAGACCGCAGCGCCGGTCGCCTGCCCACCGGCCATCAAGCAGCTTGATGACACCGAGGCCGCCGCGGCGCAGGCAGGTGCGCCCAACCGCGGCCTGATGTGGCGCGTCAGCCGCGACGGGCGCACCTCTTTCCTGTTCGGGACGCTGCATGTGGGCAAGCCCGAGTGGCTGTTCCCGGGCCCGGCGCTGCGCGAGGCCTTCGGCGCCACCGACACGCTGGCGTTGGAGTTGGACGTGACCGATGCCCGGGTCTTGCAGGACTTGCGCGAAGCCATGGCCGCCATGCCCGCCCTGGCGCTGAAGCCGGCCCTGCGCAAGCGGCTGGAGCAGCAGGTCAGCGCGGCGTGCCTGCCGGCGCAAGCGCTGGCCGGCCTGCACCCGGTGATGCAGGTGGTGACGCTGACGCTGCTGGCCGCGCGCTGGGAGCAGCTTGACGCCCGCTTCGGTCAGGAAATGGCCCTGGCCGAGCAGGCGCGCGCGCAGGGCAAGGCGGTGGTCTCGCTGGAAACTGCGCGCGACCAGATGCAGGCCTTGATCCCGCGCGACGCCGCCGGCGGCCTGGCCATGCTGGAAGACTCGCTGGAGCAACTGGAGAGCAACGCCGTGCGGCCGATGCTGCGGCGCATGGCGCGCGGCTGGAGCGAAGGCGACCTGGCGGATCTGCAGGCCTTTGAGGCCTGGTGCCAATGCGCGCGCACGCCGGCCGAGCGCGCTGCGTTGAAGCGCCTGAACGATGAGCGCAACCCGGCCATGGCCGAGCGTTTCGAGGCCCTGCACGCGCAGGGCAAGCAGGTGCTGGTGGCCGTGGGCGCGCTGCACATGATCGGCCCGCTGGGGCTGCCGCGGCTGCTGGCGCAGCGCGGCTTTCAGCTCGAACGCCTGGCCCCTTGAACAGGCCAGCCGGCACAATGCCATCATCAGCGCCCCCAGACCTGTCGCTTCGCGCCAGGCCCCCCGAGGGGGGTCAAGCAAAGTGGCAGAGCCACATTTGCTTGAGAGACCGCCATGACCGATGCCAACGCCTTCACCAAGCTCGTTCCCGGATTCGACTTCCTGCAAGGCCTGATGAAGAACGCCGCCGGCGTGGTGCCGGCCATGGGCCAGTGGATCGCGCCCACGCTCGACCCGGCAGAGCTGGAAAAGCGCATCAATGAGCTGAAGACCGTGAAGTTCTGGCTCGAACAGAACAGCCGCATGCTCGACGCCACCATCCAGGCGCTGGAGGTGCAGCGCATGACCCTGGCCACGCTCAAGGGCATGAACATGCCGATGGCCGACTTGCGCCAGGCCATGGTGGTCCAGCCCGCGGCGGTGGCCCCCGCGCCGCCACCGGCTGAGCCGCCCGTGGCGCCGGCCCGGGCCGCGCCAAAACCCAGCGCCAAACCGGCCGACGCGCCGACGGCCGGCGCCGAACCGGCAGGCTTGGTCGACCCGATGAAGTGGTGGGGCGCGCTGACGCAGCAGTTCAGCGAACTCGCCGGTAATGCCATGAAGGATGCCGGCGCCGCTGCCGCGACGCAGGCCAAAGCCACGGCAACCACGGCAGCGCCGGCCGCAGCAACCAAGGCTAGGCGCGTGCCGCGCAAGAAGGGCTGAGCCTGTGAACAAGTCCAACCCGCCCGCTCGTGCGCCGGACTCATTCACAGGCTCCGAGTCCGCGCCATGAACGCCCCCCAGGCTGCCGCCGCGCAGGCGCCAGCGGCGCGCCGGCAGCGCCAGGCCGAAGTGCTGGCCGCCTTGCACGGCCTGCTGCCCGCGCATGCGCTGCTGCACCAAACCGAAGACACGGTGCCCTATGAATGCGACGGGCTCACCGCCTACCGCCAGGCGCCGCTGCTGGTGGCGCTGCCCGAAACCGAAGACCAGGTGGCCGCCGTGCTCAAGGCCTGCCACGCGCTGAGCGTGCCGGTGGTGGCGCGCGGCGCGGGCACCGGCCTGAGCGGCGGCGCGCTGCCGCATGCGCTGGGGGTGACGCTGTCGCTGGCGCGCTTCAACCGCATCACACGCATTGATGTGTTAGCTCGAACCGCCACCGTGCAGTGCGGCGTGCGCAACCTGGCCATCAGCGAGGCCGTGGCCGCGCACGGCCTGTACTACGCGCCCGACCCGAGCAGCCAGATCGCCTGCACCATCGGCGGCAACGTGGCCGAAAATTCAGGCGGCGTGCATTGCCTGAAGTACGGCCTGACGCTGCACAACGTGCTCACGGTGCGCGGCTTCACGGTGGAAGGTGAGGCCATCGAATTCGGCGGCGACGCGCTCGATTGCCCGGGCCTGGATTTGCTGGCCGTGGTGGTGGGCAGCGAAGGCATGCTGGCCGTGACCACGGAAGTGACGGTCAAGCTCACGCCCAAGCCGCAACTGGCGCGCTGCATCATGGCCAGCTTCGACGACATCCGCCACTGCGGCGACGCGGTGGCCGCCATCATCGCCGCGGGCATCATCCCGGCCGGGCTGGAGATGATGGACAAGCCCATGATCGCGGCGGTTGAAGATTTCGTTCACGCCGGCTACGACCTGAACGCCGCCGCCATCCTGCTGTGTGAAAGCGATGGCACGCCCGATGAGGTGGCCGAAGAAATCGAACGCATGCTCGATGTGCTGGCTGGCAGTGGCGCCTCGCGGCTCGAAGTGAGCAAAGACGAAGCGCAGCGCCTGAAGTTCTGGAGCGGGCGCAAGAACGCCTTCCCGGCATCAGGGCGCATCAGCCCCGACTACATGTGCATGAATTCGACCATCCCGCGCCGCCGCCTGGCCGACATCCTGGTGGCCATAGCCGGCATGGAACAAAAGTACGGCCTGCGCTGCTGCAACGTCTTCCATGCCGGCGACGGCAACCTGCACCCGCTGATCCTGTTCGACGCCAGCGACGCCGATCAACTGCATCGCGCTGAACTGTTTGGCAACGACATCCTGGAAACCAGCGTGGCCATGGGCGGCACCGTCACCGGCGAGCATGGCGTGGGCGTTGAAAAACTCAGCAGCATGTGCGTGCAGTTCTCACCCGCCGAGCGCGAACAGATGCTGGCGCTGAAGCGGGCGTTCGACCCCGCCGCCACGCTCAACCCGGGCAAGGTGATCCCCACGCTGCAGCGCTGCGCCGAATATGGCCGCATGCACGTCAAGCGCGGGTTGCTGCCGTTCCCCGAGCTGGAGCGGTTTTGAACCCGGGCCCTTCACCCGCCTCGCCCGCCACGGTGCTGGATCACCTGGTCGACCAGGTGCGCGCCGCGCGCGCCGACCGCCAGGTGCTGAACATCCACGGCGCACGCAGCAAGGCGTTTTATGGCGGCGCCGAAGTGGGCACGCCACTCGATGTGCGGCCGCTGGCCGGCATCAGCAGCTACGAGCCCAGTGAGCTGGTGGTCACGGTGCGCGCGGGCACGCCGCTGTCCGAGCTGGAAGCGGCGCTGGCTGAAAAAGGCCAGCACCTGCCGTTCGAGCCGCCGCACTTTGGCACGGCGGGCAGCTCACTGGGCACGGTGGGCGGCATGGTCGCCGCCGGCCTGGCCGGCCCGGCGCGCGCCAGCGCCGGCAGCGTGCGCGACCATCTGCTGGGCGCCACCTTGCTCAATGGCCGCGCCGAGGTGCTGAGCTTCGGCGGCCAGGTGATGAAGAACGTGGCCGGCTACGACGTGTCGCGCCTGCTGCCCGGCTCGCTGGGTGTGCTGGGCGTGATCTGCGAGGTCTCGCTCAAGGTCTTGCCGCTGCCGGTGGCCAGCGCCACGCTGCGCTTTGAAGTCGATCAGGCCACGGCGCTCAACCATCTCAACACCTGGGCCGGCCGGCCGCTGCCGCTCAACGCCAGTGCCTGGTGGAGCGGCACGCTGGTGCTGCGCCTGGCCGGCGCCGCCGCGGCGGTGCGCTCGGCGTGCCAGCAGCTCGGTGGCGACGCCATCGAGCCCAGCCTGGCCGCGGGCTTCTGGCAGGGCCTGCGTGACCAGCACGATGAGTTCTTCACCAGCGCCGAGCCCGGCGCCACGCTGTGGCGCTTGTCGTTGCCGCAAACCGCGCCGGCCTTGCCCTTGCCCGAAGACACCCTCATCGAATGGGGCGGCGCGCAGCGCTGGGTGTACAGCACGCAAGACGCCGCCGTGCTGCGCAGCGTGGCGGCGGCTGCCGGCGGCCATGCCACGGCGTTTCGCGGCGGCGCATCGGGCAGCGTGTTCACACCGCTGACCGGGCCGCTGGCGCGCATCCATGCTGCCCTGAAGACGGCCTTCGACCCCGACCATGTCTTCAACCCTGGTCGGCTGATCTGCGCGACATGAACTCCGGCATCGAAGACCGCATGGCGGCGTACTACGCCCAGCGCGCGGCCAGCTACGAGCGCATCTATCACAAGCCCGAGCGTCAGGCTGACTTGCACGCCATGACCGCCTGGCTAACGCTTCAATTCAGCCAGCGCCGGGTCTTGGAAGTGGCCTACGGCACGGGCTGGTGGACGCCACATGGCGCGGCGAACGCGGCGCGCTGGCTCGCCACCGACCTGAACCCCGAGACCCTGGCCGTGGCGCGCGCCAAGGCGATGCCGGCGTGCGTGGCTTTCCGCACAGCCGATGCCTACAGCCTGAATGATCTCAACGGCGAAACCTTCGACGCCGCGTTTGCCGGCTTCTGGTGGAGCCATGTGCCACTGGCGCGCTTGCAGCCCTGGCTGGCCAGGCTGCACGCGCACCTGGAACCCGGCGCGCGGGTGGTGCTGCTGGACAACCGTTTCGTGCCCGGCAGCAGCACGCCCATCAGCCGCCAGGATGAGCACGGCAACACGTACCAGGAGCGCGTGCTCGATGACGGCAGCCACCATGAAGTGCTGAAGAACTTTCCAACGCCCGAGCAGGCCTGCGCCGCGCTGGGCCCGCGTGCGCATGCGCCGCAGTGGCTGCACCACGAGCACTACTGGATTCTTTCCTACACGTTGAGTTGAGCCAACCTCCCCATGCAAACCACGCTCAGCCCGCAATACCAAGACACGCCCGACGGGCAGGCCGCGCAGGCCATCCTGCGCAAGTGCGTGCATTGCGGCTTTTGCACCGCCACCTGCCCCACCTACCAACTGCTCGGCGACGAGCTCGATGGCCCTCGCGGGCGCATCTACCTGATCAAGCAGGTGCTTGAAGGCCACACGCCCACGCAGGCCACGCAGACTCATCTGGATCGTTGCTTGACCTGCCGCAACTGCGAGACCACCTGCCCGTCGGGCGTGCAATACGGGCGCCTGGTGGAAATTGGCCGGCGCGTGGTGGATGCGCTGGTGCCGCGGCGGGCACCCACGCGCGCGCTGCACTGGCTGCTCAAGGAAGGCCTGACTTCACCGCTGTTCGGCCCGGCCATGGCCGTGGGCCGCACGCTGCGCCCGCTGCTGCCCGGCGCATTGAAAGACAAGGTGCCCGCAGCCCGGCCCGCGCGCGCCAGCCTGTGGCCGCAGCGCGAACACCCGCGCAAGGTGCTGCTGCTGCTGGGCTGCGTGCAGCCGGCCATGCTGCCCAACATCAACAGCGCCACCGCCCGCGTGCTCGACGCCGCCGGCATCCAGACCCTGGTGGCCGATGACGCCGGCTGCTGCGGCGCCATCCGCGCCCACCTGGGTGACCAGGAAGGCGGCCTGGACGACATGCGCCGCAACATCGACGCCTGGTGGCCGCTGGTGCAGGGCCTGGCCGGCACGGGCCAGGTCGAGGCCATCGTGATGAACGCTTCCGGCTGTGGCCTCACGGTAAAGGAGTACGGCGACGCGCTGGCGCACGACGCCGACTATGCCGACAAGGCGCGGCGCATTGCCGAGTTAACGGTTGACCTGAGCGAATTGCTGCCTGACATCACCGCTGCGCTGAAGCCGCGGCTGGCCAAGGCACCGGTGGCGCAGCGGCTGGTGTTCCACCCGCCTTGCACCTTGCAGCATGGCCAGCAGCTGCGCGGCGGCGTTGAAGCGCATTTGCGCGAACTCGGCTTTGAGGTGAGCCTGGCCGCTGAAGAAAGCCACCTGTGTTGCGGCTCAGCCGGCACCTATTCAGTGTTGCAGCCGGTGCTGGCCAAGCAGTTGCGCCAGCGCAAGCTCGGCCACCTGCAGACCAGCCAACCCCAGGCCATCATCTCGGCCAACATCGGCTGTATCCAGCACCTGCAAAGCGGCACCGCCACCCCGGTGAAGCATTGGGTGGAGGTGCTGGACGACGCGCTGGCGTAGTTTCGCCATCGTCTTCACTTCAACACGTTGCTGGCGTCGGTTCCGGCAATCAAGGCATCGGAAGTTGTTGCCGGGGCAGCCCGGTGGGGCGAGCAAACTGCCGGCCAGGCTGGCATTGAAGCCGGCCGCGCCCACGGCGTTGTTGTTGCCGCCGCCGTGTGAGCTGCTGACGATGTAGTAACGCCGAACGTTAGCCGGCAAGGGGATGTCGTTCTTGGCGTCCGTTCCCACCCACTCGGGTGTTAACTTCAAGGCCCCGTCCTCGGCCGAGCCGAAGTGTTCGATCACCTTCGGGCAGATCACCTTCGGGCAGGCGCCGGTGGCATCGCAACGATCCAGATTGCCGGCCGGCGGCAGGCCGCGCATGTGGTCAGGGAACTTGTGCCACCACTGCGGGCCTTCGCTGCCGGCCTGGTACAGCTCCAGCACGCCGTCGGGCTGGGCCCAGCGGAAGTTCAGCGCGATGCGCCGCCCGGCGATGATGGGCACAAGCCGTCATGCACCTGGGCCTGGCTCTCAGCCTGGTTGAAGCCCAGGTGCAGCCAGCCAGCCGGGCCTGCGTGGTGTCCAGCGTCGCCGGTTTGTACGCCACCGGGTTGGTTTTTGTCTCCATTGTTGGTGTCGTGGGCTTTTCAGCATGCAGTCTTGCCAGGCTGGGCACAATCCTGTTCGACCAGCTGTTACCTATGCAAACACTTGCCTCCAACCGCCGCGCCGGCCTGACCCCGGGACTGCGCACCACGCTGGCCGCTTGCCTGGCCGTGGCGCTGTTGGCCTGCGGCGGCGGCGGCGACTCGTTGCCGGCACCGGCACCGGCCGCGCCGCCGCCGGCAGCCAGCCCCGCCCCCAGCCCAGCGCCAAGCCCAGCCCCCAGTCCATCCCCCAGCCCCGCACCGAGCCCCGTCGGGCCGCAAGCCCTGCGCGTGCTGGCCGATGGCAGCGGGCGTGTCGGCACCGCCTCGGGCGCGTTCGATTGCGCCAGCGATTGCACACAGAGCTTCAGCGCCGACTCGCAGTTGGCGCTGACGGCACAACCCGCGGCCAACCAGGTGTTCGTGGGTTGGAGCGGCGACTGTTCCGGCACCGGCTCGTGCGTGCTCACCATGTCGCAGCCGCGCAGCGTGAGCGCGCGCTTTGTGGCCCAGGCCAGTGGCGCGGCTTGCGTGATTGAACGCGGCGGCAACGCGCCACCGGTGGTGGCCGCTGGCCACCCGCGCATCCTGCTCAACCATGCCTCCACTCGCGCCTGCCTGGTGGGCATGCTGGCCAGCAACCATGACGCCGCGCAGCGCTTCAAGGAATGGGTGGACGGCGCGCTGGACCCTCTCAGCGGTCGCGATGCCTACGGCTTCGAGCCCTGGCATGCCGCTTTGCTGTACCAGACCACCGGGCAGGCGCATTACGCCGCCGCCGCGGTGCAGCGCACCGACGCTTTTGTGGCCGCCGAAGAAGCCCTCATCGCCCGCGGCGCGGCCCCTGACGCCGCCTACGACAGCTACCTCGAAGTGGGCGGCCTGGTGGGCGGCCTGGCGCTGGTGTACGACTGGTGTTTCGAGCACCTCAGCGCCGGCCAACGCCAGCGCTGGCTGGCCTACGCCAACCAGGCCGTGAGCAATGTCTGGAACCCCGGCGGCGCCACCTGGGGCGGGCGCAGCATGCCCTGGAGCGGCTGGTCGATCGACAACCCGTCGAACAACTACTACTACTCGTTCCTGCGCGCGACCATGCTGCTGGGCCTGGCCAGCAGCGGCGAAAACGCCCAGGCCGCGGGTTGGCTGAACCGTTTTCGCAACGACAAGATCGCAGCCCAACTGGTGCCCACCTTCAATGCCGACCTGGCCGGCGGCGGGTCACGTGAAGGCACGGGTTATGGCACGGCGATGAAGGGCCTGTGGCAACTGTATGACTGGTGGGAACGCTCCACCGGCGAGCGCATCGCCACGCTCAGCGGCCACAGCCTGGCGTCGCTGCCGCACTTCCTGCACAACGTGGTGCCCACGCTGGACCGCCTCGCCCCCACCGGCGACCATGCCCGTGACAGCAGCGCCGCGCTGTTCGACTACCACCGCGAATACCTGCTCGGGCTGATCAGCCTGTTTCCGCAGGAGCGCGCCGCCGGCGCTGCGGCCGAGCTGCTGGCGCAATCGACGCAGCCGCGCATGACCTTTGGCTTCGAACTCGTGTTCGACTTCATCAACGCCGTGCCACGCTTGCCCGCCACCCGGCTGGACGAGCTGGCCACCACTTTTTGGGGTGCCGGCACGGGCCAGTTGCTGATGCGCAGCGACTGGTCGCGCGACGCCGCCTGGGCCAACTTCATCTGCGGCCCCTACACCGAAAGCCACGCCCACCGCGACCAGGGCAGTTTCGTGCTGTACCGCGGCACCTGGCTGGCCTGGGACGCCAACATCGCCTCACACTCGGGCATCGAGCAAGACGAAGGGATGCACAGCCTGGTGCGCATCGAAGCCGGCGCTCGCACGGTGCCCCAGGAAGGCGGCGCCAACGGCTGCAACCTGCTGGCCCTGGCCGACCAGCCGCTGTTCACCTATGCCCTGGCCGACGTGACCCCGGTGTATGGCGGCCACGCTGCGGTGGGCAAGGTCGAGCGCGAATTTTTGTTCATCCGCCCGGCCACGTTCGTGGTCTTCGACCGCGTGCAATCAGCCCCCGGCACGCGGCGCATCTGGATGCTCAACCTGCCCGCGGCGCCACAGTTTTCGGGCGACGATTTCAGCCTGGTGCAAGGCAGTTCGCGGCTGGATGTGAAGCGCCTGGCACCCACTGGCGCCACGGCGCAATGGGTCGCGGGTGCGCGCGTGGAAGTGGCGCAAGGCGCGGGCACGGAGTCGCTGTTCCTGCATGTGCTGGGCACCAACGGTGCGGTCAGCGCGGCGCAGCGCAGCGACCAACCCGGCCAGACCGGCGCCGAGCTCACCCTGGCCGACGGCCGGCGCGTTCTTTTGCGCTTTGGCAATGTCGCACGCGGTGGCACGTTAGAGTTACGCTCTGCCAGCGGCGGGGTGCTGTTTCAAGGCCCCTTGCCCACCACCGTGGTGGCGCCGCCAATCTTCACACGCTGAGCGCGGAGCCCTTGTCATTTCATTCCACGACCCCACCGAAAGCATGCCAGGCATGGTGCGCCGCACCCTGTCGCGCGGGCGCAAGCTCGAAGCCGTGCTGATGCTGCGTGAGTTTCACGACATCGACTTCAAGGCCGCCAAGGACGCGGTAGACCGCCACCTGGCCAAGCACCCCCGGCTGGCCCGGCTGTGCGAGCCGCTGTACCGCAACTCCACGCATTGGCTGGGCTGGACCTTGCTGGCCATGACGGTGGCCGCGCTGTTGGCCTACCTGCGCCTGGGCCTGCGGTTTTGATGCGCCGGGGCCGCGGCCCGGTGTGCACCTTCAGTGTGCCGCGCCGTCTTGCGAACCGGGCAGCGCCGGGCCCGACGCCGCGCGCACGGCCCAGCACACCCCGGCGATAAGCAGCGCTATACCAAGCGCCACCGGCCAGGCCGGCCACTGCTGGCGCAGCAGGAACGCATAGGCCAGGGCCGACAAGGTCTCGAACACGATGAGCTGGCTGCTCAAGCCAGGCGGCAGGCGCTGGCTGGCCTCGTTCCAGCACAGCGTGCCCAGCCACGAGGCGAGCAGCCCGATGCTCAACATCAACCCCAGATACAGGCCCGGCGTGGGCCCCAAGGGCATGACGAAGCCTGTGTCGGCGCCAACAGGCCAGGCCCAGAACAGGGCATAACCGGCGGCTGCAACGGGCAAGGTGGCCAGGCCCTGTGCGGTGGCCCACACCCGCGCGCTGCGCCCGGGGTGGGCGCGCAGCCAGCGTGCATTGCGGATCGGGTACCAGGTCCAGCAGGCCACCGCAGCCACCGCCAGCAGCGCGCCCAGTGCATGGCGCTGCGGCTCGAAGGTGCCGCCGGCGCGCAGCGCCTGTGCTTCGGCCTGGTTCACCAGCGCCAGGCCGGCGCCGATGAGCAGCAGCGAAGGCAGCAGGCGCTGCCACGGCAGTTGCACTTCACCGGCGCCGGCCAGGGCGCGGCTGGCCAGCGCAATCACCACCGGCAAGGTGCCGATGATCAACGTGGGCAGCGGCGCACCGGCATGCTGGATGGCGCTGGCCAGGAACAGGTAATAGACGATGTTGCCCACCAGCGCCAGCTTCAGCGCTTCGAGCCAATCGGCGCGCTGCAATTGCGCCAGGCGGCGGCGGTCCCACCAAGCCAGCGGCAGGGCGATCAAGCCAAAGGCCAGGTAGCGGCCGAACGATTGCAGCGCGGCCGGGTACTGCGGCAGCAACAGTGGCGCCACGAACACCAGGCCCCACATCAGGCCGGCGGCCAGCGCAAACATGACGCCTGTGAACATGGTCGCAGGCTACCAGTGGTACAAGCTCAGCCACCCCCGAAAGCCCGTCATGCCCAAGGATCACCTGCTCGCCCTGGACCAGGGCACCTCCAGTTCGCGTGCCATCGTCTTCCACCGCAGCGGCCACGTCGTGGCCCAGGCGCAGCGCGAATTCACGCAGATCTGTCCGCAGCCCGGCTGGGTCGAGCACGACCCCGAGGAGATCTGGCGCACGCAGCTTGACGTGGCGCGCCAGGCGCTGGCCGAGGCCGGCCTGGGCGCGGCCGACATCGCCGCCTTGGGGCTAACCAACCAACGCGAAACCACCGTGCTGTGGAACCGGCGCACCGGGCAGCCAATCCACAACGCCATCGTCTGGCAAGACCGGCGCACCGAGCCGCTGTGCGCGCAGTTGCGCGAGCAGGGCCTGGCTGATGCGGTGCGCGCCAGCACCGGCCTGGTGATTGACCCGTACTTTTCGGGCACCAAGATCCGCTGGCTGCTCGACCACGTGAACGGCGCGCACATTGCCGCGGCGCGCGGTGAGCTGGCCTTCGGCACCATCGACACCTGGCTGCTGTGGAAGCTCACGAACGGCCGCGTGCATGCCACTGATGTGAGCAACGCGGCGCGCACCATGTTGTTCGACGTGCGCCACAACGTCTGGGACCACGGCCTGCTCAAGGCCCTGCATGTGCCCGACAGCGTGCTGCCGCATGTCTTCCCCTCAAGCCATGTGTTTGGCCTGGCGGATGCGCAGTGGCTGGGCGGCGAGATTCCAATTGCCGGCATCGCCGGCGACCAGCAAAGCGCCCTGTTCGGCCAGGCCTGCTGGCACCCCGGCATGGCCAAGAACACCTATGGCACGGGCTGCTTCATGCTGATGCACACCGGCGCGCGCTTCGAGGCCTCGCACAACGGCCTGCTCACCACGGCAGCGGCGCAGATCACGGCCGCGCCGCAATTTGCGCTGGAAGGCAGCGTGTTCATCGGCGGCGCGGTGGTGCAGTGGCTGCGCGACGGCCTGGGCCTGATCGACAGCAGCGCCCAGGTGCAAGCCCTGGCCGCCAGCGTGCCTGACGCCGGCGGCGTGGTCGTGGTGCCGGCCTTCACCGGCCTGGGCGCGCCGTACTGGCACGCCGATGCGCGCGGCGCCATCCTGGGCCTGACGCGCGGCAGCACGCGGGCGCACGTGGCCCGCGCGGCGCTGGAAAGCATCGCCTTTCAAAGCGCGGCGCTGTTGCAAGCCATGGACCGCGACGCGCGCGGTGCGGGCGGCACGGGCGGTGCGCCGGTGCATGAACTGCGCGTGGATGGCGGGGCCAGCGTGAATGACGACTTGATGCAGTTCCAGGCCGACCTGCTGGGCATACCCGTGCTGCGCCCGGCGGTGACGGAAACCACCGCCCTGGGCGCGGCGATGTTGGCCGGCCTGGGCGTGGGCCTGTACACGGGCCTGGATGAACTGGCCCAGCGTTGGCGCTGCGAGCGCCGCTTCGAGCCCACCATCACGCGCGAGCGCGCCGCTGAATTGATGGCCGGTTGGGAGCGCGCGGTGCGGCAGGTGGTGGCGCCGTAGGGGCTTCTTGCAAGCTTGCGTTCAGGGCTGCTCAATTCGGCCTCGACCGGCGCGCAAGCTAATGGCCATGCCCGGCGTGGCATCAGCGGATCGGGATCATGCCGGCTGCATGGGAGCGGGATCAGGCCGGCGGGGCGTGCTGCTGCGCTCATGTCCTCCGTCGTCGGCCTGGCGGCCTCCTCCTCCCCCTTT
>JAYUPO010000041.1:0-2197 GCA_043760085.1 Burkholderiales bacterium | reverse complement strand
ATCAGCAGGTCGGCCATGGCGCGGGCCGAGCCGCAGGCCAGCGCCCAGCCGCTGGAGCCATGGCCCAGGTTGAGCCACACGCCAGGCGCGCGCGCGGCGCCGATGATGGGCGGGCCATCCGGCAGCATCGGCCGCGCGCCCTTCCAGGCCTGCGCCTGGTTCAACTGCGCCGCGCCCGGGAACCAGTCGTCCAGCACCTTGTACAGCGTGCGCAACGCGGCCGGGTTGTGCCAATCCAGGTGCCCACCCAGCTCAGCACTGCCGGCCACGCGAATGCGCGCGCCCAGCCGGGTGATGGCCACCTTGTAGCGTTCGTCCATCAGTGCCGCATGCGGGCCCAGCGCGGGGTGACGCTCGTCGACGCGAAGCGGCGCGGTCAGCGAGTAGCCGTACACCGGCACCAGTGGCAGGCGCTGGCCCAAGGGGGCCAGCAGCGCATTGGCCTGGTGCCCGGCGCACACCACCACGGCGTCAAAGCGCGCCGTGCTGGCGCTGGGCCGGCCGTTGTTCAGCGCCGTGCCATGCACCAGGGGCTGCGCGCCAGGCTCGATTTGATGCACTTCATGCTGGAACAGGAAGCTCGCACCCAGTGCCTGCGCGCGGGCCTTGATGAGGTGCGTGAACTGGCGGCAATTGCCCAGTTCGTCATCGGGCAAATGCAAGGCGCCCGCCAGCGGCGTGGCCAAATTCAGGCCTGGTTCGACCGCGAACGCCGCGGCGCGATCAAGCAAGGCCGCATTCACCCCCAGCGCGCGCAAGGCTGCCAGGTTGATGTGGGCACGGCGCAGATCACGTTCACTGCGCAGCAACACCAGCAGGCCGCGGCGCTGTTCGTAGTCCATGGCATGGGGCGCGTCCAGGGCATGGCGGCGCTCGCTGCTGTAACGCGCCAGGTTGAGCATGGCGGCCCGGTTGGCCTGGTAGACGGCGGGCCGGCAGGCGCGCTGCCAGCGCCACAGCCAGGGCAGGTGTGTGAACAGGCTGGCCAGGGTGAAGCGCATCGGCGCGTGGCTGCTGAACAGGTGGCTGATGACCTTCCAGGCCATGCCGGGCGCGGCCCAGGGCGTGACGTAGCCCGGCGCCAGCACGCCGGCGTTGGCATAGCTGGTGCCGCTGGCCACGGTGGCGTGGCGTTCGTAGACGCTGACGGCATGGCCGTCGGCCGCCAGCTCATAGGCAGTGGTGACGCCGACCACGCCGGCGCCGATCACAGCCACCCTCATGGCGCGTGGCCGCGTGCAGGGGCCAAGAGTGATTCGACCTGCACGGCCGCTGCCAACACTTCGTCGTCTTGCAGCGCGCCGGCCCACAGCATCAGGCCCACGGGCAATTCATCGGCACGGTGACAAGGCAGCGACAGCGCACAACCATCCAGAAAGTTCACCACAGACGGGTTGCGCAGCAACTGGCGGTTGACGGCAAAGAAGGCCGCGTCGTCTTGCAGCAAAGGCGCCACGGCCGGCGCCACGATGGGCACGGTGGGCGACAGCAGCATGTCGAAGCCGCGCAGGGCGTGACTCATCTGCCGGATCCAGGCCTGGCGTGCGTGCAGCAGCTCGATGTAATCGGCTGCCGTCATGCTCGCACCCTGGGCAATACGCTGCGCCACGCGCGGGTCGTAGTCGGCCCGCCGCGCGGCCAGGCGTGCCTGGTGCCAGGCCCAGCTTTCGGCGGCCGCGAAAGTGCCGCGCGCGTTCAGCCCGGCCAGCTCATCCAGCGCCGGCAAGGCGATGTCTTCAACCACCATGCCGGCGCTGCGCAACGCGGCCAGGCTGCGCTCGAACGCGCGCCCCACGGTGGCATCAAGCGCGTCCAGCATCAACGTGGTGGGCACGGCCATGCGCCAGCGGCCCGGCGCCCGCTCGCATAACCGCACGCTGCGTGCGGCAAGTACTTCGTGCAGCAGCACCGCGTCGCGCACGCTGCGCGTGATGGCGCAGGCGGTGTCCAGTGTGGTGGACAGTGGCACGGCGCCTGCCGTGCTGGTCAGTCGCTGCGTGTTCTTGAATCCCACCAGGCCCTGCAAGGCCGCTGGGATGCGAATGGAGCCGCCGGTGTCGGACCCAAGCGCCGCCCAGGCCGCCCCGCAGGCCACCGTGGTGGTGCCACCCGAGGTGGAGCCGCCGGGAATGCGCGGCACGGCGTCCAGTGCCAGCGTGCCGGCGTTGGCCGGCGTGCCGAAGTGCGGGTTGATGCC